>JANYAD010000143.1 GCA_025355165.1 Gammaproteobacteria bacterium
AACGCCACGCAAAAGCGGCGGCTCTGTCAAAGCGATTTGCGCGAGGCTTTCTTTTATCGCACCGAAAGCGCCGAGGCCAAGGACATTCCCCCCGTATCCTCGCCGACCACGATGTTCAGCCTCTCATCGCGTTCGCTGCACGAGCTCAAAGCGGGAAGCACTCGTCATCGCTACATCGAGATCGACAATGGTTGGCGCACCCGCGCCCGGCCTTTGGACCAAGATATCGATGGAACCCTGACGATTCAGCAACCCGACCGCCGATCTTACAGCGTCATCGTCAACAATCAGCCGATCGAAGTGCCTACCATCGAGGCCATTGCCAATCAAGGAACTTCGCGCATGACGAAGGTAACCGTGGTCGACGATGAACGCTTTCCGTTTGTGATCGACTACGAGCGGCCTAGCGATCATTTTGCGATTCGCTTCCAAAAAATTTCTTATCCGAATGAGGGCGCCATGGAGAAGCACCTGGCCCTCGACAAACGCGTCGATGTGTACGGCATCTACTTCGACTTCGCAAGTGATCGGCTGCGCGCCGAATCGACTCCGGTACTCTCCGAGATCGCCGCCGTGCTGGCCAAGAACCCCGACTGGAAGCTCAATATCAACGGCCACACCGACAACGTCGGCAGCGATGAGTCCAACCTCGAGTTGTCCCGCCTGCGCGCGATGTCGGTGAAGAGCGCTCTGGTGCAACGCTTTGCGGTTGCGGCCGACCGTTTGAGCACCGGGGGCTTCGGCGCATCGCAGCCGCAAGCCAAAAATGACACGGCTGAGGGACGGGGCCGCAATCGCCGCGTCGAACTGATTCGCCAGTGATCACGACCATCTAGGAGATTCTATGAAGAGCTTCGCTTCACGTCATGACTTGCCAGTACGACCGCGCCGCGCCGCGGCCCTGATCGTGCTGGCCGCCCTTGCCGGGTGCAGTTCCTCGGCAAAACCGCCTGCGCCGCCCGCCGCAACACCCGCCGCCCCGGCACCTGCGAAAAATACCGTCGCGAGCGCATGCGAGATGGTGAGTGCGGCAGAGATGTCCGCCATCTTGGGCGTGGTGGTGAGCGCTCGGGACGCCACTCACTCCAGCGGCGAGACCGAGTGCCAGTATGCAGCACCCTCCGGATTTCCCGCCGTGGATTTTGCGGTGGATTGGGGCGATGGCGAAATTGCCATGCGGGCAGTCAACATGGTCAATCGACACGAGCCCGGCATCGCCAGTCCCTACGATGGCATCGGCGATCAAGCCGCCGCGGTCGGACCCGCTCTGATGATCAGAACCGGGGATGATCTCATCAAGCTCACCTTCACCGGCGTAGAAGGCGCGCCCGCGAAAGCCAAGAAGATATTCGACACGGCAAAGCCGCGGATGTGAGGCACGTTTGCAGCCACCCGAGGTAAATCGGCCGTTGTTGCGCTTGCCGCGCGAACGCTGGGCGTGGGTGGCGATGGCGTTGGGCTTAGGCTTGCTGTGGCCCAGCTCAACGTCGTTGTATTACGGAATCATCAGCAGCGGCTGGCAAATGACGGACGCCACGGTCACGTATTCCACGCTGCGCTCGGAGCGCCGCTGGCAGGACGTGGATATTCGCTACACGTATGCCGTCGAGGGGCATGAGTACCGTGGCGAGCGTTGGTGCTATAGCTTTTTCATCAATCGGCAGCGCACGCGCACCGTCGCGATGCTGGCAAAGCAAGCCGAATATCCGCTTGGAACGCGAACTCGGGTGGCGGTGGACCCGCATGATCCCACCCGCTCGGTGCTCGAACCCGGCCCGCACTTTGACGATCTGCTGTGGATCGGCGCGGGTTTCATGTTCTTGCTGACCGGCTGGTCGTCGGGTCGCAAGGATGAACGCATTGCGGGCGCAGCGGGGCATGAAGCCGCTGCTGCGCGCACGCGTCCTGGAGCGCATCGGTACCGCACCGCGCTGGTGCTCGGCGTAATCGGGCTCGTGGTAGTGAGCCTGGGGTTGTATCGGATCTATGACAGGCTGACGAGCGCCTCCTGGCCGACCGTCGAGGGCCGCGTGCTCTACTCGCATACCAGCGGCGGCAGTACCTCCGGCAGCCATCTTACGGTTATCAGCTACGAGTACTTGATGGCGGGCCGCCGCTTGAGCGGTACCGCATCCCTCTACGCCGGCCACGATGAGACCGTGGCGCTGGCGAAATCGCACACCGTCGGTGAGGCAGTCGCCGTTCACTACGATCCTAAGCATCCTGAGCGCTCTGCGATTGTCACGGGAATTAACTGGCACTATTACGTGCTGCCCATGATCGCGCTCGCCTTTTTACTCCTTGCCGCGCTGGCGAAGGCCGTGGCGGACGCCAAGCGCAATCGGCCCTAGCGGATAATCACTGGAATATTTCAGGTGATGCGCTCGTTCAGATTAGGCAGTCAACGCTGAAGCGGCGTCTGCGCGAAGCTGGCTCTGATCGTGCTCGCAGCGCCGCCGGCGCATGGACCTTCAGGTTAAACATTTGTAATCGAAGGTAAAGGCATGCGGGCCGCGTTTGGCGTGAGTCTGCCCGCTGCAGGTCAACGCCTCCTCCCCGATCGCCGTTGTACTTGATGCAGACTCAACAATCATCAGGAGCGCCACCATCTACAAGCTCGCGTCAGTTGCCTTGACTACCGTCCTCGGAGTGACTGGCATTGCTTGCGCCACGTCCGCCCAAGCTGACCCCTACTTTAGAGCCGAAGTTATTTTACCGGGGGCCGTCATCGAGCCTTTCCAGTATGAGCCTGGGTACTATTCGCGTTACTACACTCATGGTGCTTACGGCGGCTGGCATCGCGACTATGATCGCGATCGATACGAGCATCGCCGGGACCGTGGTTGGGATCGCCGCGACCACGATTGGGACGGCCGTCGGGATCGGCGCTAGGTCGGCCTCGGATCTCGATCGGATAAGGTTGGCGGGCGCAGCGCCCGCCAACCTCGAGCACTACCGCCACCACAATTTCAGCTTCCCCCGAGTCAGCGCAGGCTCCGTGGCGCGTCCACCTTTGATCCGCAGTTTCTATGCATTGCTCTCACGCGACCCTCAATAGGATTTTAGCGTCTTGCCGTTCTCATCGACCGCTTCGAGCGTCACATCGAATCCCCACAGCCAGCGCAGGTGCTTGAGGGATTGCTCGGCTTCATCGCCGAGAAGCAACCTGCCGTTGTAGCTTTGATGCTGCAAGACGAGCTTTCTGTCGGAATCGCGACCATAGCGCATCACCGACATCTCCGGCAGATAGGACTCGAGGCGATGCGATGCCGCCAATTGAGTGCGAACCGCCTTGAATCCCTCGGCGCCGGCGGTGTCGCTGACGGTCCAGTGATCGAGCCCCTCACTGGTTTTAATGTTCATCAACCGAAAGTCGCGCACCAATTTTGGAGTCAAGAACTGCAGCAAGAAGCTTTCGTCGCGATAATTTCGCATGACGTCGTGGAAGGTCTCGAGCCAATCCTTGCCGGCGATGCCGGGCAGAAATTCCCGGTCCTCGTCGGTCGGTGACTCGCACACACGCTTGATTTCGTTCCACGCCGTGAAGCCGAGCGCGTAAGGATTCAATTGGCCATAGTCCAGCTGCCTGATCACGTTGGTGTGCGAATGCAGGCACTCGAGAAGTATCCCCTGATCGATCTGGCCTGCCTCGTACATGTCGTTGATCAGGCGGTGGTGCCAAAACGTCGCCCAGCCTTCGTTCATCACCTGGGTCTGCCGCTGCGGATAGAAGTACTGCGCGATCTTGCGCACGATGCGCGCCAGCTCGCGCTGCCAGGGCTCGAGTTTGGGCGCGTGCTTCTCGATGAAATACAGCAGGTTCTCTTCCGGCTCCTTAGGAAACGTCGGTGCAGCATCGGCTGACTTCACTGCGTGGGGCACGACACTGTAGTATTCGCCTTGGCGCATCGCCTCCTGGGCGTTCGACAGCCTTTTTGCCTGTTCGGCGCGTTCCTTGCGCGTATCGAGCTTGCGCGGCCGCTTGTACTTGTCCAGACCCTGATCGCGCAGGGCATGCAGCGCATCCAAAGTCTGCTCCACGTGTGCCGCGCCATGGCGCTCCTCGCAATCAGCGATATAGTTTCGCGCAAACAGCATGTAGTCGAGCACTGCGTCCGGCTGCGTCCATTGCGTGAACAGGTAATTGCCCTTGGAGAAACTGTTGTGGCCGAAGCAAGCGTGCGGAATCACCAGCGTCTGCATGGCTAGCGAATTGCCCTCCATCAGAAAAGCGATGCACGGGTTGGTATTGATGACGATCTCATAGGCCAACGCGTTGGCACCGGCGCGGTATTTGCCGCTCTCGATCAAGTATTGCTTGCCGAAACTCCAGTGGCCATAGTTGACGGGCAGGCCGCTGGAGACATAGCTGTCCAGCATCTGTTCGCTGGTGATGACTTCCATTTGATTGGGAAAGGTATCCAAGGCGTAGCGCTGCGCATGGCTCGCACACATCTGTTCGATGGTGAGAAGATCGTCCAAAGTCCATTCGCTGCCGCTCAGTGTCGAATTCGAACTGGATCTAGGCTGCATGGGATCTCAAGCCGGCTGTTCTTTTTTAAAAAGCTTGGCCAGAGCGGGATAGACTTCGTTGCGCGCTGTGAGCGTTGCCATGTTGAATTGCTCGCTGGCGATGCCGCTGTAAGCCGTCCATAGGCTGCCCGACTCGCTCGCCGTCTCGCCGACTTCGGCGTAGACGAAGTAGCGCGAAAAGGGCAGCAGTTCGGAAAGCAAATAGGCGCAGGATGCGCTCGAGTCTTGGCCGAAAGAGTCGCCATCGCTCGCCTGGGCGCCGAACACGTTGTAACGCGACGGCGGATAGCGCAAATCCATGATCTCGCGCATTTTGGTGAGTGCGGACAAGACTTTGGTGCTGCCGGACTGGGCGCCGTTGAAGAAGGTCTCCTCATCGACCTCCTGCGCCTCGTCGGTATGACGAATGAACACCAGCTCGACCTTGGCGTACTTGCGGCTCAAAAAGAGGTACAACAGCGTGAAGAAGCGCTTCGCTAGGTCTTTGCGCGCTTCATTCATCGATGCCGACACGTCCATCAGGCAGAACATCACCGCCGCGGTGCGCGGCGACTGGACTTCAACCAGGCTCCGGTGCCGCATGTCGATCGGGTCCAAGAAAGGAATGTCGGCGCTGCGGCGACGCACCTCCTTGAGCTCCCATTCCGCGACCTGTACCTGCGCCGGAACGGCGCTGGAGCGAGCAACGCGCAGCGCCGCTTCCGCGGCGTCCAACGCTTCCGCGAAGTGCGCCTCGGCCGCCACGCGCCGGCCTATGGAGGCTTTAAAAGTGCGCGCCACGCACACGGTGCCCGGGTTGCCGTGGCGTACGACACCGCCGCGTCGGAAGCGATTTTCATCGATTTCTAAGAGGTCTTTCTTGATGAGCGGCGGCAGTTCGAGCTCATCGAAGAGCAGCGACAGGTATTCTTCGCGCGACAGCGCGAAACGAAACATGTCTTCCTGCTCGGAATCGCCGGCGCCCGGGCCTGAGCCGGCGCCGCGTCCCTGAGGCGAGTCGCGCGGTATTTTATCGCCCACGCGGTAATCGACGTTGCCCGGAAGCGTGCGTCCGTGCGCTCCGGTTTTAGAATCCAGCAAGAAGCGCGGTTCCTTGACGTCCTTGCGGTCTATCTCGATATCCGCGCTCTTGTCGTGCTCGCCGAGTTTGCGGCGGGCGATCATTTGGTCGACTTGCGCTCGTAAGGCACCCTCCAAACGCTTCAGGACGCGCTGCCGATTCGCGGTACTTTTACCTCTTTCCGGCCGCCGATCGACGATGACGCTGCTCATCCTGATGATTCTCTAAGGGCATTTCACTGGCGGCGGGCCATCGTCCACCATTCAACCTGACGGCGTACCTGAGTGGGTGTGTGGCCGCGCGCTTTCATGCGGGCGATGAACGCCTCATGCTTCTTTTCATCCTCCGCGTTGCCCTTGGCAAAGTAGGACACCACGGGGAGCAAATCGTCGGTCGCGGCGAACATGCGTTTTTCGATGACTTCACGCAGCTTCTGATAGCTGGTCCAGAGCAGCTTCTCACTTCCGCTCTTGTTCTGCGCACGCAGCACATGGTTGACGATTTCATGACGGAAATCTTTCGGGTTGCCGATGCCGGCGGGCTTTTCCATTTTCTCGAGCTCTGAGTTGAGGGCCGACTTATCGAAGGCCACACCCGTTGCCGGATCGACGTAGACCTCTTCTTGGATCCAAAAGTCTGCAAAAGCCACGTAACGGTCGAATAGTTCCTGGCCATAGTCTGCATAGGACTCTAAATAGGCGGCCTGAATTTCTTTGGTCAGCTCCTCCAAGTAACGCGGTATCAAAAACTCCTTAAGATGCACCGTGCACGCCTTTTGCAGATCGGGACTGAAATCCGACGTGCCGATGCTTTCCTCGATGACCTTAAGGAGGGTCACCGGATCGGCGGATTCCTCGGAAGAGTCTCGATTGAAGGCTTTTGAAATGAGCTTAAAGGCGTAGCGAGTCGAGAATCCGGTCATGCCTTCATCGGCGCCGGCCGCCTCGCGGTATTCGGCGACGCTTTTTGCTTGCGGATCCGACTCGCGCAGGTTCTCGCCGTCGTAGACGCGCAGTTTCGAATAGATGCTGGAATTGGTGGGCGCTTTGAGCCGCGAGAGCACCATGTAGCGTGCGAGCATGGGCAGAGTCCCGGGTGCGCAAGGCGCCTTGGCCAAGGTCGACTCCCTGAGCAGCTTCTGATAGATCGCGACTTCCTCGGTCACCCGCAGACAATAAGGCACCTTGACGATGAAGATGCGGTCCAAGAACGCTTCGTTGTCGCGGTTGCTGGAGAACTTCTTCCACTCGCTTTCATTCGAGTGCGCGAGCACCGTGCCCTGGTAGGGCATGGCGCCGAAGCCTTCGGTGCCCTTGAAATTGCCCTCTTGGGTTGCGGTCAGCAAGGGATGCAGCACCTTGATGGGCGCCTTGAACATTTCCACGAACTCGAGCAGCCCCTGGGTGGTGAGACACAAGCCTCCGGAATAACTGTAGGCATCCGGGTCATCCTGACCTAGCTTGCTCAGCTTGCGCATATCGACCTTGCCGACCAGCGAGCTGATGTCCTGGGTGTTCTCATCGCCGGGTTCGGTCTTGGCGACTGCCAGTTGATTCAGTACCGAGGGAAAGACGCGCTGCACGCGAAAGCGCGACAGGTCGCCATGATAAGCGCGCACGCGCTTCTGCACCCAGGGGCTCGATAACCCGGTGAGGTAGCGCGGCGCGATTCCATACTCGCCCTCGAGCCGCGCACCGAACTTCTCCGGGTTGAACAGTCCCAGTGGGGACTCGAGCAGCGGACTACGTTCACCCGTATCCCCGTCGACCAACGTATAGATCGGATAGCGTTCCATCAAGCTCTTGAGCTTGATGGCCAGCGTGCTCTTCGCACTGCCGACCGGACCCAAGAGGTAAAGCACCTGCTTGCGTTCCTCGAGGCCCTGGGCAGCGTGACGGTAGAAGGACACGATCTCTTCGATGATGCCCCCTTCCATGCCGTAAAAGTCGGCGAAGGCATCGTAGTATTTCAGGGTTCGATTGCCGAACAATCGCAGCAGACGGGGATCTGCTTTGGTTGCCACCAGCCGAGGCTCGCCAATCGCCCTCACCATGCGCTCGGCTGCGAGCGCGTAGGTCATCGGATCGTTGCGGCAGTGCTGGAAGTACTCGTCGAGCGTAAGGTTTGCGGCTACGCTCTGGTCGTAGGAAGATTTGAAATCGCTGAAAAGCAAAGCGCTCGTTGTCACGGTCAACCTCACCAAGTGCGCCAAAGGATCTACTCGTTTCGCTCGTCTCCTTGAATTCTTTTTTTCATTCTTATGTCTATACCACGGCATTACATGTATCGCATTACCGGCGAGAGCGCAAATCCGAATAGTGCTGCACGTCTAGAAATTGCAAAGTGCGATGTGCGTCGCACGCGAATGAAGGCACACGGAGCGCGCCGGGTGCCGATTGTGTTTGCGCGTGGCGCTCGACTCTTGGACCGTACGAAGATGTTGCGCGCGAGCATGCTCTGCGCTCGAGTTTAATGTTGTCGGCGTGCAAACGATGTTATCTTTCTTGTTCTGCGCCTCGATTAGGGCGCAGGTGAACGGCGCACGCGGATGCTGCGACGCATTCGCGCTGTTGTTTGGCCAGCGAAAAATATTATCGAGATGTGATGAACTCGGTGGACGGCTCAGCCAAAGCCTTAGGCCAGCGCGCGGCCTAATCCGGGGGAATTTTTGCAACCGCGTGCGGTCAAGCTTCGCGACACTGATCACACTTCAGTCGCATGCATCAATTTTTACGGGACGGCCGCCGGCTCGGCCGCCATTAATCAGCCCAAAGCCCGGTGCGGATTTACGCGCTCGCCTGCATAAACTTCTCGGCGCGCCTGCGCATCTCCTCCGGCGCGATGTCTTCAATGTGCGTAGCGATAGTCCATGTGTGCCCGAACGGATCCTGCAATGTGCCGGAGCGATCGCCGTAGAACTGGTCTTTTACCGGTTGCAGTTCTTTCGCACCCTTTTCCATGGCTCTTTGGAAAACCTCATCGACGCGATCGACGTACACCATCATGCTAACGGCGGATCCACCCAACGACTGCGGACTCTTGTATCCCATTTGCGGATGCTCGTCCGCCAGCATGAGTGCAGAATTTCCAATCTTGATCTCGGCGTGACCGATCCTTCCATCGGGACTGGGCATGCGCATCAGTTCGGTTGAGCCGAAGGCGTGCTTGTAGAAATCGATGGCAGCCGCAGCGCCTTTGACAATGAGATAGGGAGTAACCGAGTGATAGCCATCAGGAATAGACTTGGTCGGCATGATCGTCTCCTTGCGCGCAGTGAATGGGACGCAGCAACGGCATTGTACGCCGCCTTAGGATGCGAAAATGCTGCCTACAGTCATTCGCCTCGCGTGCGCATTGCCCGTGTCGCTACTTGCCGGCCTTGGTGAAATCGCCCGCTTTCACCGTGACGAACTGCGAGGGCACAATGAAGCGCTGCATGGCTTTATGGATCACCTCGGGGGTCGCTGCGCTTAGGTCCTTTTCGAATTTCGCGTCCCAGGTGAAGTCGCGGCCCACGTACAAATGATCGGCCAGATCCCTCGCCAGCGCCGCATCGCTCGAGCGGGCGACGGTGAGGGATTGCAGGATGCCGGACTTGGCTGCGGTAATTTCAACCGGCGTGAAGCCCTCGGTGAGTCCCTTGGCGATTTCTTCCTGCGCGTCGCGCTCCACCTTGGCGGTATTTTCCGGAGCGCTGATGGCGAAGATGGAGAATGAGCCGACGGGATCTTGAGAATCGGCGCTGAGTTGTGATCCGACACCGTAACTGAGTCCGTCTTTCTGACGAATCCGCGTTGCAAGCCTGGAATTCAACATTCCACCGCCGAGAATTTCGTTGCCGAGCTTCAGAGCAGGATACTCGGGATCGTCGTCACGCAATTTAAGAAGGCTGCCGACCAGGAAGACGGCATTGGCTTTGTCAGGGGTCGTGAAAACATTAGAATCGCCCGACGAGGGTTTGTAGAGGGCGACGGGGCGTTGGTACGGACTCGGACTCGTCCACGCGCCCAACGATTCGCCCAGCTGCTTGGTCACCGCCGGGCCATCAAAGTTTCCGACCAGGGCCGCTTCTGCGTTGCTGCTCCCATAGAATTGCTTGTAAAAGGACTGCACGTCGCTGATCGATGTGGCTTTTACCGAGTCAGCGCGTTCATCCAGAGTCGGCACATAGCGGAAGTCGCCTGGTGCGTAAGCCGAGAGGGAACGGCGCATCGCCAGCCCGGCGATGGAATTGGGTTCGGTACGCGCCGTGTCGATCCGCGCAAGGCTCTCACGCTTGAGTTCCTCCAAATCCCCAGCCGGCAGTAGCGGCTGTCTCAGGATCTCATTGATTAGATCCAATGTTTGACCCAGATTCGACGCCGGAGTCTCGAACGAAACACTCACCCCAGGCGCGCCGCCGCTGACATTCAAGATGGCTTTGAGCCGGGTAAGTTCGTCTTGTAGCTGCTGGCGCGTGTGCGATCGCGTACCGCGCATCAGGAGAGCGCCGGTGAACTGGCCGACATCGGCTTTATTTTGCAGCGACTCCACCGTGCCAAAGTGCAGGTAAATCACGCCGGTCACCCGCTCGCCGCGCGATTTCTTGATCAGGTAGGCTGTCTTGATGCTCCCGGCAGTACCGCGCTTGACACGAGCCTCGATATTTTGCGGTGTCGCGGCGAAGTTCTCGCCTTCGGCCACTGCCGCATTACCCGAATATCCGGCGAACAGAGCATCCAGTTTGGGTGCCGGCGTGATCACCGCTCGCACTGGCTGACCATCCGGAATGAATGTGCCCACCGTGAGATTGGATTCGACAAGATAGGTGTTGGCGACGCGCTGAACATCTTCCAGGGTCACTTTCTTAAGCTGATCGCGATCCCAAAACAGCAGGCGCCAGTCACCGGCGGCGACGTTCTCGCTCAAATTGGACGCAACCTGAGGCGATGAGTTTAAGAGGCGTTCATAGCCGTTGAACTGATCGTTGCGAACGCGCTCGAGTTCCTCCTGAGGAAAACCTTGAGTTCGCACCGACTGAAGAATAGCGGCCAGTTCGCGGCGCACCGTCGCGAGGTCGCCATCCTTGGGCAAGGTTACCGAGAACATCAAGAATCCGGGATCGAACATCGATTCCAGTTCGACGTTTGCCGACACCGCCAACTTGGCTTCGATGAGTCGCTTGTATAGCAGTCCGGCCGGCTTTTCGTTCAACAGGGACGCCAGAAGACTCAAGGACACGCTGTCCGGATGCGCATCGCTTGGAACATGGAAAGCCTCCATGAGAATCTGCTGGCTGCCGGTGCGTCGCAAAATCACTTCGCGCTCGCCGTCCTGCGTGGGTTCCACCGTGTACACGTTGGGCAGCACGCGAGCGGGTTTCGGAATCGCTCCAAAGGATCGCTCGATGTAGGCCAGGGTTGCCTTGCGATCAAACTTGCCCGCCACGATCAGGGTGGCATTATCGGGCTGATAATAGGTGTGGTAGAACTTCTGCAAACGCTCGATGGGCACGCCCTCGATATCGGCGCGCGCACCGATGGTCGGATGGCCGTAATTGTGCCACAGGTACGCCGTTTCCAGCACCCGTTCGCGCAGCACCCTCCCGGGATTGTTCTCGCCGCTTTCAAACTCGTTGCGTACCACCGTCATCTCGGTGTCAAGATCCTTCTTGGCAATGAAGGAGTGGGTCATTCGGTCGGCTTCCATCCCGAGCGCCCATTCCAAGTTTGCGGCGCTCGCCGGCAGCGTTTCAAAATAATTGGTGCGATCGTAGGCTGTGGTTGCATTGGCCCGCGCACCGCGACTGCTCAACTCGTCCATGATTTTCGCATGCGAAGGCGTACCTTTGAAATTCATGTGCTCGAGCAGGTGCGCCATGCCGGTCTCGCCATAACTTTCGTGGCGCGAGCCCACCTTGTAGGTGACATTGATGCTTACCGTTGAACTGGATTCATCGGGATAGAGCAACACCTGCAGGCCGTTCGCCAACCGATATTCCGTGACGCCTTCGATGGACCGGACTTCTTGCGCGGCAGCCGCCTTCGGAACTGCAACCGCTTTCGGGGCGGCCGCATAGGTTGCGGCGCTGGCTAGGGCTGCAAGTGCCAGCACGAAAGCACGCGCTGGCGCCGGACGAGAGGCAAAATGAATCATAGAGTCTCCAGGCATCGCAAACAGACAGAAAATCTCGGGCAGGCGCATTCAAGGCTCATCAAAGACCCGCCATGGTGGGCTTAAGTTCCTGGTTGCGAGCATTCAAACCGCAGAGGAGGCAAATGGTAAGGGAAACGCCTTAAGATTTCCTCAATCAGTGGATGTCATCATTGTCGCTGCGGGGCCGTTCGTGTCATTCCCGGTGTCCAATTCGATCGCTAATCACGTTATTCAAGGTAAGGGAGGATGAATCCCGGATCCTCGCGACTGCCAGAGAGTAACGGACACATGAAAGTAACATCGGTGATTGCATTGGCCTGCGCGCTGGCAACCGGCGTGTTCCTTTTAGACCCTGCGATTGCGACGAACATCCCACCCGGGGCGGCGAATCCCACCCCGGCGAGCGACGCAGATCCCTTCCCCATCACCGTGCGGGTGGCGCCCAACATCGTGCTGGTGGCCGCCGCACAAACGGCGGGTGCAGGCAGTGGATCGGCTAATTCGCTCATGATATCAGGCACGACCATGCCGGCCGGCGAGCGCACTGTGTCCATCGCCATCAAGTCGGAAAATGGCACCGCAGTGGACACAGCACAGATAAAGCCGGACGCCAAGGGCAACTACAGCCTCGCTCGCGCAGCACCGGCGAAGTCGGGGTCGTACCAAGTGGCCGTTACCGCACCCGATGGACGGGGCGCCGCGCAAGCCGGGTTTCGGGCGATCGATGCACTCGCTCTGGGCACTCAAGCCGACTCCGCCGCAGGCAATGCCACCGCCGCGGCCGAGGATGCCCTCACCGGCGCAGAAGCCGAAGTTGATGCTCAAGTCGACTCGCCGGCGAAGGACAAAGCCAAGAAGAAACTCGCCGATGCGCATCAAGCACTGGCCGACCTGCGCGCGCGCGAATCCACCGGTTCGCTCAACGGGCTCATCGGCGCCATTTCCTCGGATGCCGCGCTCACCGAAGCGCTGCGGCCCAGACTCAACGAACTGACGGCCAACCTCAACGAGACCGTCAATGAGACCGAGCGCGTCAAGAACCTGACCGCGCAGATGTCGAAAGCAGACTTAGGATGCCATCAGCTGGCCTTCGTTACCGAAGTGTTCAAAGGCATCTCTGCCCTGCTCAATGTCAAGAAGCGGCTGCTCGACACCGCCATTGGTCTCGCCAAAGACGTCACCTCGGACGCGGTGGCCACAAAAATAAAAGCGGCTGACGCGGGACCGGCGCTCGCCTTTGCCGGAGGTCAGGCCGTCAAGAACCTACCCGAATTGACCAGCGCGTCGAAACTCGCCGGAAATGCCTACGGCATCATGGCGGACGCGGGTGCCTTTGTGAGCGACACGCTGTTTGGAAAGTACTGTGAACAGTTCACCGGCCCACTCGAAGGCATCATGAACGCCCGTTTCTTCGCGGCCCGCGGCGGAAACGGACCCACTCTGTGGTGGAGCTACAATTACAAGATCACGGGCCGCGTCGTCTTGTACTACCCGAAGAGTGCGAAAGGCGGGACCTCGATACGAATGAATGGACGAATCGAGGGTTACGCGCACGGCTTCGATACTTGGGAAGATGCGCTGACGGTAATGTTCCCGAAACTCATGTCAGGCGCCATGCAGTACAAGGTCAACATTCCGCCGACCGACGCCGGCGGCAACGTCTCCCAAATCGCAAGCCAAGGTTCAAGCCCCATGTCGGCGTACGTGGAGGGATCTGCCGCGGGTTTGCTGCTGCCTAATAGCTTCTTGATCAGCGTCACGGGTGTCCTGGAAAAAGACGCCGTCACCCTGGTGGTAGGAGCCGCCAAGAGCGACATCGCGCCGGTACACCGGGTCACCGCGCTCATTCTCTCGCCGTTGACCGGCGGACTGGGCCCGCAAATCACCTGGTATCCGCTGCCATTCCAGAAAGTGCGCAACTTCGTGATCAATGCCGCCGACGGTGAATCTTTGAAGCTGCCGCTGCAAACCCACGGCGATACCATGATTGCCGAGAGCGTGTTCTCAGGGAAGGTCGACAAGGCGACCGCGAAGGCTGACTACACGCTCAAGGTCAAGGCGTGCAATCCCGGTTGTTGAATGACGAGGCGGGGGCCCCTGATTCAGGGGCCCCCCGTTGTCATCGTCCGATCAGTCCTCGGGCAGTTGCTGCGGCGCTTTCCGCGCTAGCGGTTTGCGCTCAGGCGCTGGTCGTTGTGGCGGCGGCGGTGCATCGACGCCCGATTGCAGCGGTGCCGCTGCCTCTTCCGGCGTCATTTGGCCTCATAATCACAAAATGTTCAGTGTCAGTATCGTCGGAGTGACGGATCCTGATGACCTGCCCGTAAATATCGTCGTCACCCAAATCTTGCAGGATGAATCCGTCGCCGCGCCGGGCAGCGGTAATACATCGCCTGACGCCACCGGTGTGGGTACGAGCACGGCGATGGTCCGTGCAGAACGCGCGGGTCCAGGCACCCGCCGCATTTATTTCATTTCGTTCAGCGCAACAAATACGACGGGCCAACAATGTACGAGCACAGTCCCGGTTTTCGTACCGCACGATCAAGGGCAAGGATTCACGCCCGTTGATACCGGTCAGCGCTTCGATTCCACTGAAACCAACTTTTAATACGCGGGGGCGAGGGAGCGCGTCTGCGCATGCAGACGCGCGCCTACGCTGGAACGCCGACACCGGTAATATAGAGGACCGACTCCGAGACTCCGTCGATCCGCAAATCCTTCTCGAGCAGTGAGTCGTTCAGTGCCGCGGTACTGAAAGGCGCGAGACCCATCCTCGTTGCGGTGAGACAAAAAGTTTGGCCCAGGTGTCCGGCGTCGAGTAGAACCACTCTGTAGGCTCTGGGATGATGATATTTCCACATGGACCGCGCAAAAACGGCCGTCATGATGAACAATGCCGCGGACTTGCCGACGAACGGCTGATCCGCGCAATAGGCCTGCGCCATTTTCGGCGTTGCCTCGCAGGAGATCGTTTCGAGCGCATGACCCTTAGTTTCGTAGTGATATAGGCCTGGCTTAAGCCCCGCCACGTTGAGCGCCATCAAGTACACCTCAATAGGGTTTCGAGCGCCGCCCGATGGACTCGTCTTGAGTGGCAGCATCCCAAAGTGCTTTGTCTCGATGTACCCGTGGACGCCCCATGTCGTTCGCAGCAGCCTTGAAATACTGTCGAGCGAGGCGGGCGCCTGCGAGAATTCGCGCTGCGTCCTGCGGGCGTGCAATGTCTTGAAGAAGCTATCCGTGTCATCGATTTCATGACTCGGCAGCGGAATCGATTCAGCACCTTCGGTTTTCTTGAACAGGGATGGCGGCGGCGTGCTCGGAACAACCTGCATTTTTTGCTCGAGGGTCCAGTCGCTTCCGACGTAGGGCGCGTCCTTGGTCAAAAAATGGTAAGCGCCTTCAGGCAGCCATGACTTCCAGGCCAACGCGAGCTGCTCATCTCTGGCTGCCTCGAGAGAGGCGCATTCCAGCAACAACCGGGCAGCGACCAGGTTCAGTATGGCCTCTCCCACGCTCTCTCGGGTGTAGGCATCAAATTCAAGCATCGCATCCCGGATTGTCCGAGGGGAAAAGAAGAAGCGGATGAGCTCCATTACGATCGGATTAGCGGAAAACGTTTCCCGCGTCAGATAGTTGACGATTCGCAGATCGCCATCGTCCCAATACGCCGCCTGGCTGCGGGCGCTTCTGAAGGTGCCGGCACCTTGCATGCGAAAACCTTGCGAGAGCGCCTTCGCGTTGAGTCAGTCGAGGCTGGCTTTGTATGGAGGCATATCTTCTAACTGCTCTTGCAGCTTCTTAAGTGCAGCCTCCAGCGTTTTCCTGTCGAGCGTTCCGTCCTGTAGCTCTTTTATAAGCTCGCGAATCTCTGCTTCAATTTCTGCTTTCAGTTCATCTGGGCTCATCATGGATCTCCCTGTCAATCGACTCTAACCACGCTGATTCGCTCTCGCTTCTAAGTACCCTACTCCGGAAATCCCGGCTTGACCAGAAAGGTCGGGTCACGCCGCATCATGACCATCGGGTGGCATCACGGCGGAAAATTCAATCGGCGTTCAAGCGCTTGAAATTGCGGTTGATTGCGGATGGGATCGAACATCCAGTCCACCTTGATGGCCACCAAGCTGGCTCTGCGCAGGCGCTCAGCCGTAGCCAACCACTGCATCGCCGCGGCCGCGTCGTTCCATTGGGCGTAGATCGCAGCGTAATTGGCTGCGCCCAGATCCCCACTCAAGGCCTTGAATTGCTCCAGTTCTGTGGTCGCCTGCTTCATTTTACCCAGCGCGTGGTAAGCGAGCGCCAAACAGAAGTGCCGGTTGCCCTCATCGAGCGGTGTCTCGGTCGATTGGCAAGTCTGCGAGGCCATCTCCGGGCGACCGAGCGCAAGATAGCTGGTAGCCCTATGGAATCCAGCGTAATACCCCTCGGCGTGTAGTGCCTTGGCATCTTGGACGGCCACCAGCACCTCCTCGAATCGTCGCGCCCAATCGAGGCTCTGGAGGAGGTGCTCGCGATAACGAGGATTTTGCGGATCCAGTTTGATGGCGCGGCGTATGGCAGCCAGCGCCACATCGTGATGACCGATGAGGCTCTGGAAGCCGGCATAGCTATCCAGCACCGATGCGCTCCCCGGAGCGAGCGCCATGGCGCGATCGATTTCCCGATCCGCGCCGCTGAAGTCAAGAAATCCATGCACCAAGACCTGCCAGCCGAGCGCCATGTGCGCGTCTGCATAGTCGGGGGCCAACGCCACCGCCCGTTCGGCTGCTTGCAGAGCCATCGCATAGAGTCCGCGCACAGCGCTGGGTTCGTTTGAAAAATTAGCCACGCTGCGCAGGGCGCGTGCTCGATGCGTATAGGCAGCAGCGTAGTTCGGATCGAATGCAATGGCTTGATCGAAAGCGTCAAGCGCCCGGCGGCTCGAGGATAAGTCCTGAGCCGTGACCTCGATTTGCATGCCCCGAAGATAGGCATCGTACGCCTGGGCGTTGCGCGTCCCGCCCACTTCAATCCTCTCCGCCTCATCGCCGAGCAGTTTTATCCGCAGCTCCTGGGCAACGGCCGTGGCAATGTCGGTCTGCAAGGCCAAGTTGTCACTCAAGTCCCGGTCGTAGCTCTGCGACCACAGGTGGAAGCCATTCGCACTGCTGACCAGCTGAGCCGTGATCCGCACCGTGTTGCCGGAGCGCCGAATGCTACCCTCCAGGATTGCGGCGACGTTGAGCTTGCGGGCGATGCTTGCGATATCGGCATCCTTACCCTTGAAGGAGAACGAAGACGTGCGCGCCGAGACCTGCAGTGCCTCCACGTGCGAGAGTGCATTGATCAATTCCTCGGTGATTCCATCCGAGAAATATTCCTGGCTTGGGTCTCCGCTCAGGTTGGTAAATGGCAGCACCGCCACCGAATGCGGCGGCGGCGTGAACGAAGATGGCGGGGTGGCGGCGCCGCTAGGGCGCGGCAGCGTCAGGTGATCGACGCCAACTGCCACAAAAATGGAAATGAAGCAGGCCGCGGCGAGCCAAGCTGCCGCCCTGTTTCTACGCAGCAGCCTGCCGAGCCGATGAAGCACCGGGGTCAATCGCGCCTTAACCAGTTCCCCACGCAGGTAGCGTTGCAGATCCTCGGCAAAGCTTGCGGCACTGTCGTATCGTTCGAGCGGCTCCTTGGCCAACGCCTTGAGCACGATGGCATCCAGATCGCCGCGCAACCGGCGCGCCAGCTGATCGACAGTAGCGGCGCGAGCCATGCTTGCTTGCCGCGTCAGTTGCGTGCTCGGCCTCTTGACCTCCGCTGCGGCGACGTTTTGTTTGAGCGCAGTAATGGAGCCTTGGGGATTGAGTGAGTAAGGGCGCGTGCCAGCCAGCACCTCGTATAGCAGTATTCCCAAAGAATACACGTCGCTTCGGGTGTCCACTGCAGCGCCGCAGAGTAACTCGGGACTCGCATAGTCCGGCGTGAGCGCTTGGCCATAGACGCGCGACAGTTGCGTCTGATCCCAGCCGCCCTCCTCCAGCAAGAGCTTGGCGACGCCGAAGTCGAGCAAACGAACTTGGCCCGATTCAGTCACCAGAATGTTGGACGGTTTGAGGTCCCGGTGGATGACATTTTTCTCGTGCGCATATTTCACGGCGTCGAGGATCTGCAAGAACAACGCCAGCCGCTCCGGGATGCCGAGAGAGTGCATGTCGCACCACTTCAGCAGCGTTTGCCCGTTGACATACTCCATCGACAGATACGGAAAACCATGGGAATCCACGCCCGCGTCGTAAAATCGCGCGATGTTGGGATGCTCAAGGCTCGCGAGGATATCGCGCTCGTGGATGAAACGCGGTTCAAGATCCATGCGCCGGCGCGTCAATAGAGGAAGTTTGAGCGCCACGTTGCGCTTGAACGCGCCGTCCGCGCGCCGAGCCAGCCAGACTTCGGCCATCCCGCCGGTTCCCAAGAGGCGAATCAGTTCGTAAGGGCCGACGCGTGCGCCGGCGTCAAGGCCGCTCGCAGCCACCGGATTGAGCTCATCGTCGGACACAGTCTTGCGCAGCCTGCTCAATTCTGCGCTCGTGCCCCATCGGGTACGCGCGCATCCGTGTTTTACGATCGCCGGATTTATTCATTTGATGCTATCGCTTAGGGGTTGCCCTGCTCACGCACACCTTCAATAGTACATCCCGCCTGCGCCCGCAGCGATGAGGTTGGTACTCGACATCATACTACCCAACAAAACGCCTCAAAAGCTGCGCCGATCCATACATGGCGGTAGGGACGCTCATTGCTGAGCACCCCCCGGCCGGTGCGATTCGCGCACCGAGCTCCACCTCGGGTGTTGGACGGCGAAGCGTGTGTTGGGCCAAGGGTGGAGGGTATGAAGGAGCGGCCGGCACGCCGCAGGAAGCCCTACCACCCGAGCCAACCTCGTCCAGTTCTTCTGGCTGCGACGCCGAAGCGTGCGCCAGCCGAGCTTGGTGACGTGGAGGCGGCATATGAAACAAAGGATCTAGGCGAGAAAGACCGGCGCGCCAGCAAGGCGCTCAAAACGAGCGGCCTACTCAGAAGATTGAATTTTGCCGGTATCTCCTTAGCACATGGTGCCGCATCTATTCCGGAAACACCGGTCGCAGTAGGTCCCCGATACATCGTCGAACTACGAAAATGGCCCTCATGCGATCTATCGCAAGAATGAGGGAACATTATTGCAAACCAACTCACTGGATCCATTTTGGATTTCTGCCGGACCACCTCGGATCTGTTGTGGTTTTGCCGAAGAAGAATTTCATCGCGAAGACGCCATCGATGCCAATGCAACATTCCCAGTGGTATAGGGGTACTCACCCCCACGGGGCGCAAACTTCAGCCAATCGTTAACCTGGACGACTCAGGGCTACCCGAATCCGATCATCGGCAGTTGCGATGTTGATGGCACTCTCGCCGGTAATACCCACTTATTGTGTGAAGCGCTTCTGACGTTCATCAGCACCGACACGGCCCTCTACGGCATCGACACGACTAGCCACCAGACGGTCTGCGTTATCCTTAGGTCGGCGGCGCGCGGCCGGCGCCCTCGGCAAAGGGCATCGGTAACTGCTATTTGGCGTTACCGGCACCACTGCCATTAACGTGAAATTGCGAGGATGCACGGGTTCCCATGACTGATGGACCGGCACACGCGCAGCGTGTGCCGGAGCGTGAGACCAACAGCACCACGATTACCGTTCTGGGGGAGGCGGCAATCGTCCGAGCAGGCGCTCGATTGCCATGCCCAGTGCGAGCACTGCGCGGTCTGCTCCGGCCGGACCGTCGATCTCGATGGCAACCGGAAGTCCGTCCGAGGTGAGTGCAGCCGGCAGCACCAATCCCGGCACGCCGGCCGTGCTCCCAGGCGAGATATTGCGCGAAATCGCAGTTTCGAACGGTATAGGTCTGCCGCGGACCATGAGTTCAACGTCGTCCCCGATGCGCGGCGCGGGGACCATCGTTGTCGGGAAGAGAATTGCAGCGACGCCGGTATTCGCGAAGTAAGCTTTGTAGCTCTCGCGCAATGCGGGGAGGTAAATGTCGCAAGCCTCGCGGTATACAGGCTCCGTCACGAAGTCACGACCGCCCGGCAACACGCCGACGGCAAAGTCGCGTCTCACGTCCGCACTCGCGCTCGCAACCAGATCGTCGAAAGTGACGCCTGCGTCATAGCGTGCGAGGTAGTTTGCAAGTGCGGCACGCAGGTCATGATTCTGAATGGGAATGGTCGTCAATGCCACGAGGCGCTCAAGATTCGGGATGTCCGCCAAGACCAACTCCGCGCCTGCTTCTTGAAGCTTGCGCAATACCTCGTCGACGATACGCTCGACTTCTGAATCGAGACCGCTGAACCAGTAACCCCGGCCGACGCCAAGCTTGACGCCGACGAGGGCCCGTTCCTCGATGGCCGTCCAGTTACCACTGATGACGGAGTCGAACAATGCGACGTCGCGCACCGTTCGGGCCATGGGCCCAACCTGGTCGAATAGCGCCGTGATCGGCGCGGTCCCGGCCGTCGGATATCGCGTCGTCGTCGGGCGAAACCCCACGATGCCGCACAGAGCGGCCGGAACCCGGATGGACCCCTGCGTGTCCTCGGCAAGGCCGAGCGGCGCCATTCCGCTCGCAATGGCAACTGCGGTACCGCCGCTGCTGCCGCCAGGAATTCGCGTTGGGTCATAGGGATTGCGAGCGGCGCCGAAAGCAAGGTTATTACTGGTCCAGCCGAATGACAGTTCATGGAGATTGGTCTTGCCAAGTACGAAAGCGCCAGCATCGATCAGTGCGCGTACGATCGGTGCATCGTCGCGAGGCCTGAAGCCGCGCAATGCCGGCGTCCCGGCCGTAGTGCACAAGTCCCGAGTGTTGATGCTGTCTTTGACTGGAATGGGTAGCCCATGCAAGGGTCCGAGTGCAAGGCCTGCGCGGCGCTGCCGGTCGTGCTGCTGAGCCGCCTCGAGCACCCATTCTGAATCGAGAGCAATGAATGCGTTGAGTGATTTGGCTGCCTCGCACCGCCGTAGGAGCGCCGTGGCATAGGTTTCCGCCGTCACCTCGCCGCATACCATGGCCGCCACAGCCTCAGCTGCCGAGAGGGTGAGCAGCGCTTCGTTATTCACGTCACCGGCTTTGCATCAAGGTAGGCTCGCGCGAGGGCCTGCAGCCGCTCGCGACCGAAGCTTGGATCGTGCCCTGCATGCACGATAGAGACGGGCAGCGCAAGCAGCCGCTCCATCGTGGCTCGATAGGCGACTACATCCGAATCCGGCAGGGTGTCCAGAAGTGGTCCATCGTAGATCGCATCTCCCGAGAAAAGCATCTGCGAGCAGCGTTCGTACAGGCCGATGCTGCCGGGCGAATGCCCGGGCAGGTGCAGCACTTCGAAGGCGCGATTACCGAGATCGACCACGTGGCCCTCTTCCAGCACACGGGTAGGTTCGAAGCCTCGCAGCCGATAATTGGCGATACGATAGCCCGGTGCTGGAACCGCCGTCAGAAGCGCACTTTGGATGTGGTATCCAGAGCGCTCGATCGTTGCACGGCGCTCGGGCGCCCACGTGTCAAGATCCAGAGGGATATGGTAATGCGCCGAGCGAGCCATGTCGGCTTCCTTGGCGTGCACTAAGCGCTCGCTGAACTCGTGCATGCCACCGCCATGGTCGGCATGCGTATGAGTCGCAACTGCCATCAGATGGCTGCCGAACAGGTCCGCCGCCGCCGTCCGCAGGCTTGCTACGCCGAGCCCGGTGTCGACCAGCATATCGGCATCTCTACCCGGGATATGCCAGATGTTACAGCGAAGCAGCGGATGGACGTGCCGCTCCCATAACAGGGTCACCTCCCCTATGCGTCGACGCTCGAACCAACTAGTTGCCGGAGCAGTCCTGGACACTGTCAACGCGACTTATGATCGGCCGGCTTGCGCGGCACGGCCAAGGGTCATGAGCGCGAATTCTTCAAAGAGCAGCTGCGCCGCCAACTGAACCGTGTTCGTTGTTGGATCGTATTGCGGCGCCACTTCGACGACATCGGCGCCGACGATGTCGAGACCTCCGAGCGCTCGCAACAGCGCAAGCCCTTCGCGCGGCGACAATCCCCCGACTTCCGGCGTCCCAGTTCCCGGGGCAAAGGCCGGATCGAAGCCGTCAACGTCCACCGACACATACACCGGTCCCGCGCCAACTACCTCTCGCGCCCGCGCGGCGATGGCCGCGACGCCGGCCTCCATGAATTCCTCCATGTACACGACGGTCATCCCGGACACGTGGGAGAATTCCCAGTACATGTTGGAAGAACCGCGGATGCCGATCTGGATAGTGCGCTCTGGGTCTAGCACGCCGTCTAGGACAGCGAGCCGGAACGGACCACCGTGGTGAAATTTCGAACCGTAGAACGCACCCATGGTGTCGCAATGCGC
>JANYAD010000167.1 GCA_025355165.1 Gammaproteobacteria bacterium
GCAGGACTTCGATGTGCGTATGCGTTTCATGCTCTGTTGCGAACTATGTAACGGAGCGGCGGGGGGAGTTACAAGGGGGACATCACTGCATACTGTGTTTTTCATCACGAAATGCTTAGTACCGGGCTGTATTGCGGCGTAGGATATGTGCAAGGTACCAGTGGTTTTGTCATAACGAAATCGGCGCAGTGACGCGTTCAGCTTGTTGACGTGCCGGCCGTGAAGTACGCTATCCGACACATGACCGAGCTAAATCAAGAAAGTTCAGATGCCATTTGGCCGGGCTATTTGAAGCGCGATTCCAGGGTTGTACGTCTGATACTCATTGACGATCATCCGATTGTGCGGGAAGGGCTGTCGGCGTTGCTCTCGTTGGAAAGCGATTTGCGCATCATGGGCGATGCCGGTGATGTTGAACGCGGCATTGAACTGATCCGCAGTTTGCAACCGGATTTGGCCATTTGCGATCTGACCATGCCGGGTTGTCCAGACGGATTGGCAGTACGAAAGTTGTGCGCAGAGTGCCCTACCACCCGAGTGCTGGTGTTGACCGCGCATGACTCACTAGAGTGCATCCGCGAGTCATTTCTGGCCGGCGCGATTGGCTACGTGCGTAAGGATGCTCCACGCGCAGATTTGTTGGCCGCCGTGCGGCGCGCGGCGAGCGGCACGCAGGCAATCTGCCGCGGTGCTGGAGACGTGGTGTTGCGCAATTGGCTGCAAGAACCCTTGCCCGCTCCGGTCTCGGTTTCGGTGGATGCTGCGCTCGACCCCCAGGATCGAAGGATTATCCGGCTGATTGCCCTGGGCGTGCCGACATGGCGCATCGCCGCTGAACTGGGGCGTGGCGTCAAAGTGGTCGAAAAATATCGAGCCACTTTGATGCGCCGATTGGATCTGTCCAATACCGCTGCAGTGGCCCGCTATGCGGTCCGGTGTAATCTCCTGACCAGCCAGGAAGTCGATCGGCTCGTCTCGGCGGAATAGCCTTGCGCATTTTGGTCATCGATGAGGAAGCTTTCGTTCGGGAGGCGTTGCGGCGCGTGCTCTCGGGAAGCTCAACCGTAATCATCGCAAACAATGCTGCGACGGGACTGAAGCTGCTGCGCGAATCCCCGACCGATCTCGTCATTATCGATGTGGTGCTGGCTGCGGGGGATGGCGTCGCGGCGATTCGCGAAATCCGAAGCGAGTATCCGCACATTCATGTCATAGCGATCGCTGGAAGCGGAGATGCAGGCGTTAGTTCTTATCGTCCGGAAGCCATTTCGACCCATGCCTATCTAGCGGCCAGCGCAGTCGCCGGTGCCCATGGCACCTTGGCCAAACCGTTTGAGACCAGTGAATTGCGGGAACTCATCGAGCGCACCTGTGCGACGCAGGCCTCTAGCTGACCAAGTACGTCAGTGTGTGATCGCCGAGCTGGATTTGATCTGCATGCTGAAGCACATGGCGTTTCATCTCTGTGCCGTTAATACGGAAACCGTTGACACTTTCCAGGTCTTCGATAACCGAAACGGCATTTACTGTCGTCACTTGGCAGTGATGGCGGCTGACGAAACGAGCGTCCAGCTGAAATTCGTTATCCGGTGCTCGCCCGATACTTACACGGCCGGGCCGTAACGGCCACGTTGCCAGTGTCTTTTCGCCCACGCTGACCACCAATTGAGCGATAACCAAGTCGGGCGAGGAGGCATCGTCGCGGACGCTCGCTTGATCTTCTGTCCCCTCGCCGCCGGCACGGTCACGAGATACCGCCTCAGGCCAGCGAGCGTCCTGCGTCGCGAGCAGCACCTCAGCGGAGCTGAGCTGGCCCGAGGCGCGCAAGCACGTAGAGTGCAATGCGGCATCGCAAAGAACATTAATCAGCCGCGGTGCGCCCGCCGTGTGCTGGTAAATCATAGCGTAGGCATCGGCACTGATGAACTCGCGATTCCCGCCTCCGGCGATGGACAGGCGATGGTCGATGTAAGCCTTTGTGTCACTTTGGCTGAGCGGCGCCAATTCGATGATCCGAGTATGTTCGCCCCCCAGGAATCGCGCTGCCATTTCTTCAAGCCCCATCCTGGGTCTTCCCGCGAGTACGATTTTGATACTGCGCACTCGCACCAGGATTTCGGCTAAGGCCGTGGCAGCGGTCGGAGGTAGTAGGTGCGCATCGTCCACGATCAGCAACGCTCTGAGCTTTCGTGCGCCGATCGCATCGATGCCGGCCAATAGTTCCGCATAGGAGCCGAACCCGTTGCTCTCCCCGCCGGTCGATGCACCGATCTGTAGGATAACCGCCTCGAGCAGCTCCTTGGACGAAATCCGCGGCTGTTTGATTTGGCACAGCGTCCAATTGGCCTCCGCCTCGAGCATCTGCACCGTTTCATCGAGCAATGTGGTCTTGCCGAGACCCGGATTTCCCAGCAAGAGCAACACCCGGGGTACCTCCTTGAGGCCTGCCTTGAGCTTGGTGCGCGCCCGTGCGTAATCGGATCCGGCATACACGAATTCCGTGTCGGGGCGCAGCCTGAAGGGCAGCTTGTTGAGGCCAAAAAATTGCGGGTACATGATGCCTGGGATCATACACCGCGGACTCTGGCGCACGGCAGCCCCCCGCCTTCGACATAACGATTTCGAAAACGAGCAGCCGTTGGCAAACCTTGGCGTGAAAGTACCGGTCGAGGAGAAAACTTGCGGGCCTACTGTGTTTCCCCACCTTCGCCCCCGAAAGTGACCGCGTACAGTGATTGCGATTCTGCGAATCAGGGAGTGTTTCACCAACATGTGGCGGCTAAAACTATCGATGATGGCCCCACGCCGCGAGACCCGTTGCGCGCCGCAAGGATCGCTATTCGGACCTAAGATACGCGGGTTCACACTGCTCGAACTTCTTGTAGTCATGGTGATCATCGGCTTATTGGCGGGCTTCGTGGCGCCGCGTTATTTCTCGCAGGTGGGAAAGTCGCAGGTCAAGGCAACACGGGCTCAAATCGACGCTCTCGACAAAGCCATCGAGGCCTTTCGCCTCGATATGAATCGCCTGCCGACCGCCGAAGAGGGCTTGGCTGTCCTCAATGTCTCTCCGCCCAATGAATCGGAATGGGCAGGTCCCTACTTGAAGAAGGACGTGCCGCACGACCCTTGGGGCCACCCCTACGTCTACGTCGTGCCCGGCACTCACAAGAATGATTTCGACCTCATTTCCTACGGCAAGGATGGTCGGCCCGGTGGCACCGGCGAAAACGCTGACATCGGGAACTGGTAGGGGGTTTCCGTGGAATTTCGTGTCAAGGCTCTCGACCGCGAGCAAGCTGTTCTCGCATCGACGGTCGACGCCGTTGATGAATCGGATGCACGTCGTCAGCTTGGGTTGCTGGGTCTGCGCGTCATATCGCTCACTCCCGCAGGCCGCACGCGTCCGTGGGCAAAGACGGCGAAGGTGCCTCTGGTCATCTTCAGTCAGGAATTGGTGGCGTTGCTCGAGGCAGGCCTTTCGCTGGTCGAGTCTATCGAGGCGCTGACCGAAAAGGAGCACTGCCCAGCGGTGCGCCGGCCGCTCGAACAAATACTGAGTCGACTGTACGAAGGGCAAACCCTAGGCGCCGCCTTGGCCGAGCATCCCAACATTTTTCCACATCTGTATGTGGCGACGGTGCGCGCGAGTGAACGCACCGGATCGTTGCGCGAGGCGCTCACGCGCTTTATCGCCTATCAACAGCAGATCGACTCCTTGCGCAAGACCTTGATCAATGCCTCGATCTATCCGGCTGTGCTCTTGGGCGCGGGGATTTTGGTCACGCTGTTTCTCATGGTCTATGTAGTGCCGCGCTTCAGTTCAATCTATGAAGATTTGGGATCGGACCTGCCGTTCGGTTCAAGAGTGCTGCTGCAATGGGGCCGGCTGCTGCAAGCCCATACCCTGGCGGTGCTCGTCATCGCAGTCGGATCCGGCGCCGCATTGGTATACAGCCTGTCGCGCCGTACCACGCGTGCCGCGATGGGTGCGGCCATCGCAAAGCTGCCTGCCATCGGGCGGCAGATGCGTCTATATCAGCTTGCGCGACTGTATCGCACCGTAGGCATGCTGTTGCGCAGCGGCATGCCGGCGCTCACCGCCATGAACATGTCCGCAGGGCTGCTCAGCGACTCGCTGCGCGCGGCGTTCACGGAAGCCACGCGCGCGGTGAAGGAGGGTCAATCCATAGCGAACGCGATGGAGCGCTACGAACTGACCACGCCGGTGGCCGCGCGCATGCTGCGGGTCGGCGAGCGCAGCGGCAACATGGGCGAGATGACGGAAAGAATCGCCGCTTTTTACGATGAAGAATTGGCGCGCTGGGCGGCGATCGTGACGCGCTTAATAGAACCCCTGTTCATGACCGCGATCGGCCTGTTGATCGGAGTCATCGTGGTCCTCATGTACTTCCCGATTTTCCAGCTCGCCGGGAGCGTGCAGTGAGTGCCGCCGTGCCGTTTGAGGTTTTAAACGACCAGCCGAATCATCCTGCGCCTGAAATCGTGCCGATAGCGATTGCCGCGCTCGACGATGCGCTGATGGCAGACGCGTTGGCTCTGGCAGAGCGTACCGGCCGTCGGGCTTTGGATGTGCTCAAGGAGACCTCACAGCTTGGCCCGGGCGAGTTGGCGCAGGCGCTGGCTCGGGCGCTCGATTATCGGTTCGTTGGAGCAGAAGAGCTGGGATCGCTGGAGCCCGCCTTTGACATCGTCGCGCCTTCCGAGGCGACGCGCCGCTTCTGCGTGCTGGTGCGGCAATCCGGCGGGCTGCTGGCGTTGGTGGCCGATCCTTTCGACACCGGGCTGCGCAACTGGCTAGAGACGCGCACCGCTGCGACGCTCGATTGGGGAATTGCGGCGTCCCACGAGCTTGCAGCCTTCATTGCATCCCGCGCCGCGGGGCTGCGCGCCATCGACGCGGTGCTCTCGCAAGCCGGTGCCGAGGGTGCGGTTAGCAACGGCCCCGACAATTTGTCCTATGTCTCCATTAGCGAAGATGCCAGTCCCATCGTGCGTCTGGTTCACTCGACGGTCTACGATGCGTTGCGCGCCGGTGCGAGCGACATCCATTTGGAAAGCACCGCAGCCGGGCTCACGGTGCGTTACCGAATCGACGGCGTCCTGGTGAATATCGCCTCAGTGAGCGGCACCGGCGTCGCTGAACAGGTCATTTCGCGCCTCAAGGTCATGTCCGAGCTCGATATTGCCGAACGCCGTGTGCCGCAGGATGGCCGATTCAGCATTGCCCTCGATCGCCGTCCGATCGATTTTCGAGTCTCCATTATTCCAAGCATTTTTGGCGAAGATGCGGTGCTGCGCGCGCTCGACAAGCAGGCTTTGACAGAGCGCTTGCAGGGGCTGCGCCTCGATGCCTTGGGCTTCGACAGCCGTGTCGTGACGCAAGTGCGGCGCTTGAGTTCACTGCCCTACGGCATGCTGCTGGTGACCGGACCCACCGGCAGCGGCAAGACCACGACGTTGTATGCTGCGATTTCCGAGACTCAGACGGGGTCCGATAAAATCGTGACCATCGAGGATCCGGTGGAGTACCAGCTGCAAGGTGTACTGCAGATTCCCGTCAACGAAAAAAAGGGATTGACCTTTGCGCGCGGCTTAAGATCCATCCTGCGTCACGATCCGGACAAGATTATGGTCGGGGAAATTCGCGACTCCGAAACGGCGCAAATTGCCATTCAGTCCGCACTCACCGGCCATCTTGTTTTTACCACTGTTCACGCCAACAACGTATTCGACGTGGTGAGCCGCTTTACGCACATGGGTGTGGACACTTACAGCTTCGTGTCCGCGCTGTCAGGCGTGCTGGCGCAACGCTTGATCCGCATCGTGTGCGAACAATGCGCGGAGCCCAAGATCCCTTCGCGCCAACTGCTCGACGAGTCGCAATTGACCGCAGCAGCGAGCGCTGCGTTTAACTTCACGAGTGGCCGGGGGTGCCAGCACTGCCGCGGCAGCGGCTATCGGGGCCGTAAGGCGATCGGCGAACTGCTGGTGCTGAACGATGAATTGCGCGAGGCCATCATCAATCGTGTGCCGGTACGCCAGCTGAAGGAGATGTCGAAGAAGGGCGGCGTGCGCTTGATTCGCAGCGTTGCGCTCGATTTGGTACGGCGCGGCGAAACCACCTTAGAGGAGGTCAATCGTGTCACCGTTATGGCGTAACGAAGTCGGCGTCTATGTGACACCGCGGCGCATTTACCTGGTGCGCATCAAGCGCGGCATGCGTCCGGTGCTTGAGCGTGAAGAAGACCATTGCGTGGCCGAGGCGGGGAGCGGTTGGGAAAGCATTCTAAAGCTGTATGAGGCTCAACTGCAGACAGGCCACTGGTCGGATGCGGCGGCGCGCATCGTGCTGGCCGACCACTGGGTGCGCTATACCGTCGTGCCGTGGTCGGACTCGCTGAGCGCGCCCGCCGAACGTCTGGCGCATGCTCGGGAGCTGCTGTTCGGCGTGTTCGGAGACTCCATGAGCGAGTGGACCGTCAGTCTATCTTCCGTTCCTCCCGGCGTGTCCTGCTTGGCGAGTGCGGTCCCGACGGCGCTGTTGACCGCGCTGCAGGATCTCACGTTGCGCCACGGCCAGAAGCTGATTGCCGTCCAGCCGCAGTTGATCGCCGCCTTCAATACCTGGCGCCACGCACTGCCGACTGCCGCCGCCGCATGGTTCGTTACGGTTGAGGAGGGCTCGCTCGCCGCACTGCGCATGTGCGCACAAGGAATCGACCGCGTTCACGCAGTGCGCATTGGCGCAAATTGGGCGCGAGAACTCAAGCGGCTGCAAACCTTCGGTCGGCTGGCAAGTTCCAGCCCGAGCGAGGGGCGCGTATATGTGGATTTGCCGATTGCGCTGCGGGCGGTGCGGCCGGAGATGGCTGCGGACCTCGAATGGTTGGACGAGCCCAATCCCCCGCTGACCACGCTGCATCGACTCGAATTTCTGCGGCGTAAGGCGGCATGAGGCCACTCATTGAAATGGATTTTGTTGGCACCTCACGGCGCGTGAGATGGCCTGGCCTGCTGGTATTACTGCTCAGCGCGATTTCCATCGGCGTGGTGATTTACCAGTACCATCTGTTTACCCAACGGCGCGCCGGTCTCGAGTACCGAATTGCTGCATTAATGCGCGCGGCTAAGCCCGAGGCCCCCGAGGATGCAGCATTCAATGCCAAAGTTGCCTTCAGCGCCGAGCGAGCCGCACAGGATCTGGCGACCCCTTGGACGCTGCTGCTAGCCGAGCTGGAGCAAGCCAGCAAGGATTCACAGGGACAGGTTGCGCTGCTCGGGGTCGAACCGGATCATGCCAAGCATTCCGTGCGCGTGACTGCCGAGGCTCGCACCCTGGAGCTCGCGCTCAATTACGTGCAGCGCCTGCAGAGCAGCCGTTCGCTCGAATACCCCATGCTCGACCGACACGAGATCCGTGCCGACGACCCGCAGCGGCCGGTGCGCTTCGAGCTTACGGGGCAGTGGAAAGATTCGACATGATGAAGGACCTGACTGCTGCGTCGGGAGAATTAGCAACGCTGCCCGAAGCGCCTGCGCTCGCCCATGCCCCAGCGCTCGCCGATGCCCCGGCACTCGCCGACGCATCTGCCCTCGCTGCGGCTTCCCAGACAAGCTTGCCCGCGTTGGCCTCGGCGTCCGCACCGACGCCGAGGGACGCCCGACGTCTCACGCCTGTTGTAGCGCCGCTCAGCTTGCAAACGCGCATGGATCGCTTGAGGGTGCGTACGGTTCCCGAACTTCGCTATCGCGTGATGCGCTTAGGCGTACCGGGGATTGCGGGATTGATGTCGCTGGCGGCGGCGGCCGTTTTGGTGGTGGTATTACTGATTCCGGCGCATCAATCGATCGAGTCGCTAACCGCACGATTGTCGCAGGCAGCGACGCCTGCACCGCTGCCCGCCGCAGCCACACTCAGTCCTGTTCAGTTCGCAGGATCTCTTCCGAGCCGCGGTCAGGTTCCGGCGCTGCTCGGCACGGTGCTGGTGCAGGCTCATGAGGCCGGTGTAGTTCTGGAGCAGGGCAAGTACACGTTCACCCCGGCGGCCGCCGACCGCTTAGCGCGTTACTCTTTCGAATTCCCGATCAAAGCGGACTACGCCGCTATTCGCGTTTTTATCAACAAATCGCTGACGGCCATTCCGGCCCTGGGGCTCGACAAATTGCAGATCGCGCGCAAGAACGTCGGCGATAGCGCGGTGAGCGCGGAAGTCGGGTTTGTGATCTATCTTAAGGGAGCGTGAGCGTGAAAATAACTCTCCGCTCCAAGGTTCTCATCGCTGTCGCGTTGGCGGTGCTGGGATATATCGTGCTGGTGCCCGACGATTCACAGACCGTCGAGCCATCCCGATCCGGTGCTCGCCCGGCCGAAGCCACGCCTGCGGTCAAGCGCCCGGAAAATGCGCACGGCACCGATCACAAGGCGCGCAGTGTCGATGCCGCGCTCAGGACCTCTGATCGCTTGGTCAAGGATACGGCGGCCGGTGCCTTGTTCGCTGCGCACTCCTGGTACATTGCGCCGCCGGCGCCGCCACCGGCCCCCGTCATCGTGCAGGCGCCGCCGCCGCCAAGTGCGCCGCCGCTGCCATTTGCCTTCATGGGCAGCTACAAGGCCCAAGATGGAAACCCGACATTTTTCTTGACCGCAGGGGACCGTGTTTACGACGTCAAAGTCGGCGACACCCTCGACAATACGTACAGTGTGGACGGCGTAAAGTCCGGGCAACTTCTGCTGACTTACATGCCTTTAAAAATTCAGCAATCACTCGCGGTAGGTATCGAATGAACACGTTTTTGCATCGAGTGATGGTCCTCGCGCTCTCCGCCGCCCTAGGGGCTTGCGCGGCCACCAGTCTACATCGAGAAGGTCTGGCCGAGGTAGATCGCGGCGAGTACGAATCTGGTGTGAGCAAGCTGGCAGAGGCGGTGGTAAAGGATCCGGGCAACTTGTCGTTCAAGCTTGACCTGGCCGCTCGCCGCAGTGCTTCGGTGCAAAAGTTGATTGCCGCCGGGGACCGCGCGCGCGCCGACGCGCGACTGGATGAGGCGACTGCGACCTATCGGCGGGTGCTGGCCATTGAACCGACGAACCAACGTGCCTTGCACGGCATCGAGGGCGTGCAGGCAGATCGCCGTCATGCTGCCATGGTCGCCGACGCCGCCAAGGCATTCGAGCGCAAGGATTTCGACGCCGCCGATTCCACACTGCACACGGTGTTGCAAGAGGATGCCGGCTACGGGCCGGCGGTGGATCTGACCGCCAAGATCAATGTTGCCCGCGGGCCGACGACCATGGCGCGGCGATTGAAGGCTCAGGGGACTTCCAAAGTATCGCTGCAATTCCGCGATGCGCCGACAAAAATGGTGTTCGAGGTGTTGGCGCGCCAAACTGGCATCAACTTCATCCTCGACAAAGACGTCAAGAGCGACACCAAGACCACGATATTCGTGCAAGAGGTACCGATTGAGCAGGCGATCGAGCTGGTGTTGGACCAGAACAACCTGGCGCGCCAGGTGCTCTCGGAAAATATGGTCCTGATCTATCCAAACACCCCGGCGAAGCAAAAAGACTACGAGGAACTGGTCGTCCACACCTTTTACATTACCAATGCCGCGCCCAAGGACGTCGAGGGCATGCTGAAGTCCATGCTGAGTGCGAAAAACTTGTTCGTCGATGAGCGGACCGGCACGGTTGTAATGCGGGATACGCCCGATGCGGTGCGCATGGCCGAAAAATTAGTGGCTTCAATCGATGTGCCCGAGCCCGAGGTGCTGATCGAAGTGGAGGTGATGGAAATTGCGCGTAGCAAACTGCTGAATTTGGGTGTCACGCTCCCGACCTCCATGACTGCCAGTGCGACCGCCCTGGCGGCCGGCGCAACCGGCGGCGCGAGCGGTCTGGTGTTGGCTGATCTATCGCGGCAAAACGCCAACACCATCGCGGTGTCGCCCGTGAGCATCACCGCCAATGCGCTGCAAACAGTAGGCAATACCGACACCTTGGCGAGCCCGCGCATTCGCGCACGCAATAAGGAGAAAGCAAAGATCTTGATCGGCAGCCGCGTGCCGGTCATCACTCAAGCAACGGTATTGTCAGCAGGCGGCAGTGCCAATAGCAGTAGCGTTCAGTATCTCGATGTCGGACTGACCCTCGAAGTTCAGCCCACGGTGTATCAGGACGGCGATGTTGCCATCAAGGTCGGTTTGGAGGTCAGTTCGATCACCAATACGGTGAATGTCGGCAGCACTCAGGCCTACACCATCGGCACGCGCAATGCGAACACGCTGCTGCGGTTAAAAGATGGCGAAACCCAAATCCTCGCGGGGCTCATCCAGGATTCCGACACCCGCAACGCGGCCGGCATTCCGGGCTTGAGTCAAATACCGATCATCGGGCGCTTATTCGGCTCGCATAATAACAATCGCGAGAAGTCCGAGATCGTGCTGTCGATTACGCCGCGCATCATTCGCAGTCAGCCGCGTGCAGCCAGCGAAAACACGGAGTTCTGGTATGGTACCGAGACGCGCGCGCGTCTCAGCTCGTTCTCCGGCGGCCATATGGACTGGCGGGCAAGCGGCGGAGGAACGAACGCCGGCGCAAGTGGCGGCGGTGTGGCGGGCGGTGCACCCGGTCCGGTGGGACCGCGCGTCTCAAGCACTCAGCCTGTGGTGCCGCAGCCCGCCGCATCCCCGGTGCCTGCTGGACCCCCGCCCATTCCGAGCGGTCCGCCACCGAAACCAATCGTGACCCTCGACGGACCGAGCGAGACGGCGGTCGGTCAAGAATTTGACGTGACTGTGCGCATGAGCACCGATATTCCTATTGCCAAACTGCGCGGGCAGGTGCGGTTCGATCCTTCCGCCGTGCAACTCATCAGCGCAAGCGCCGGCGATATCGTGCCCTCGAGCGCCGGAAGCCCGAACGTCGATGCGAAAAGCGGCGGTGCGCAATTGGACATTGCCGCCAGCGATGACCCGGTGCAAGGCGAAGGTAGTTTGATGCTGCTGCGCTTCAAGGCACTCAGTGCCCGGCCTGCCAGTGCGATCAATGCGCAGGTGTCCGCCATCGGCAGCACCAACTCACCGTTGGCGAATGCAGCCTCTCAGCCGCTCACCCTCATCATCAAGGCTCCATAAGAAGCATGCGCGTACGCGGCTTCACCCTGATTGAGCTGGTGGTGACGATTGCCATCATCGGCCTGCTCACCAGCGCCGCGATGCCGCTGGTGCAGCTGACCGCGCAGCGTGCCAAGGAAAATGAACTGCATGACTCGCTGCGCGTTCTGCGCAGCGCCATCGACGCCTATAAACTTGCTTACGACAGCGGACACATGCGCCGCGAGGTCGGTGAGTCAGGATATCCTGCGACCTTACAGGTCTTGGTGGACGGAGTGGAGGATGCGGCCAGCGAGAAAAAAGCCATGATGTATTTCCTTCGTCATGTGCCACGCGATCCTTTTTTCCCCGACCCCGCTGTGGCGGCAGCCGATACCTGGGGTCTGCGCAGCTATCAAAGCCCGCCGAGCGAACCGCAGCCCGGCGCCGACGTGTTCGATATCTATTCCATGGCGGCGGGCAAGGGCTTAAACGGCATCCCTTATCGGGGGTGGTGACATGAGCAAGCGCGGGTTCACTTTGATCGAGCTGCTCGTGGTGATGACCATCATCGGTGTGCTGCTCACCATCGCGGTTCCCCGTTACTTTCGCACCGTTGAGCGCTCGAAGGAAACAGTCCTCAAGCATGATTTGTCCGTCATGCGTGACTCGATCGATAAGTACTACGCGGACCTCGGCCAGTATCCAGAGACTTTGGCGTCGCTGGCGGAGAAACACTATATCCGCTCAGTTCCGGTGGACCCGTTCACCAAGTCGGCCGAAACCTGGGTAGTCGTGGCGTCGGAGGATCCCGATCATCCGGGCGTGCGCGACATGCACAGCGGATCACCGAATGCCGGGTACAACGGAATACCGTTCGTGAGTTGGTGAGCCGACCGATGAAGCGCACAGCGGGCTTTACCTACGTCGGGCTGCTGCTCGCCGTTGTTTTGTTGGGATTAGCACTCTCGGCCGTGGGCGCGGTGTGGCATACCATGGCGCAGCGTGAGCGCGAAAAAGAACTTCTTTTCATCGGCCGCGAGTTCAAGGCGGCGATCGCGGCCTACTACCGCGCAGGCGGACAATTTCCGCAGGATCTCAACGATCTGGTGGAGGATAAACGCGGGCCACAGCCGCAGCATTTCTTGAGGCGTTTATACGCCGATCCGATGACAGGACAGGCTGATTGGACTGCCATCCGCGCCGATTCGTTGGGAATCACCGGCCTTGCCAGCAGCTCCACCGGCGTGCCGATCAAAAAGGTCGGGTTCGACAAGGACGAAGAGGGATTTGCCGACGCGGGTAGCTATCAGGACTGGAAATTCGTCTACGTACCGACCTTTGGGCGCCGCAAATTAGGCGCAATTCCAGGCGTTCACTAACAGCAATGCGTCCTTTCAACGAGTCCCTGCTGCCGCTCATTCAAAAAGCCAAGCAAGAATGGGAATGCACCGCGGACGCATTGAGTGCGATCGTGTGCCTGCTGAGCCCCGAGGGCATAGTCTTGCGCGCCAATCGTGTGGTCGAGCAGTGGGGTCTCGGTTGCGTGAGCGCGGTTATCGGTAAAACGGCCCATGCGGTGCTGCATCCCGACTGCTCCGATTTGCACTGCGGCGTTGCAGCTGGCCTAGCCGCGGCCCTGCCCCGACTACAGGAGGGCAATGCGCAGGAGTTCGAATATTTCGCCGCGCAGAGCAATCAAACGTTGCAATTCGTGTTGCGACCCATGCGCAGCGGCGATGAGACAGCCGACAGTGTGCGTGACAGCCGTAGCGTGCTCTTGGTCAACGATGTCTCGGCGCTGAGACAGGCGCAACAAGGACTGATCGAGGGAAACGCCAATCTCGAGGTCAGGGTGCGCCAGCGCACGCGAGAACTCGCGGACTCGAACCGGGAGCTGCGCAACGAGGTGGCAAGGCGCCAGCAAGCCGAGCGCGAGCTATTGGCATCGAGAAATAACCTAGCGTTGCTTTCCGAACAATTGATTCAAGCGCAGGAACAAGAGCGGCGCCGCATCGCCTTGGAATTGCACGATTCGGTCGGTCAATCTTTAAGCGCGATCAAGTATACGTTGGAACGCGCCATCATCATGGTGCAGCGGCCCGAGCTGGGCAGCCCCGAAAACGCGCTCACCTCGGCGGTGCAACGCATTCACGAAACCGCGGACGGCATCCGCGCGATTTCCATGAATTTACGCCCTCCGGTTCTGGATAATTTGGGCGCGGCATCAGCAACGGTCTGGTTCTGCCGTGAATTCGCCGCAACCTATCCACACCTCACCATACTCACTGATATTTCAGCTGAGAATTCCGAAATACCTGCGCGGATTGCCACGCACTTGTTTCGCTGCGTCCAGGAACTGCTCAACAATGTCGCGAAGCACGCCGCCGCCAACACCGTCTGGGTTACCCTGCAGCGTGACGCTGCCGGATTGCGGCTGGAAATTCGCGACGACGGTCAGGGTATGGCGGGGGAGGCGACGGACCACTCCAAGTGGTTGGGTTCCGGAATTCGCAACTTGCGTGAGCGGGCGGAAATGACCGGGGGTAAGTTCTCCTTGACCTCGCGCACCGGCTCGGGCGCCGTTGCAGAGATCAGGTGGCCACTCGTAACGAAAGAAACCTGCGAGGGTAAGGTAGAGTAGCGTTGCCTTTGCATCTCAGGTCGCACAAGAGAGACAGTGTTACCGATCAGCAGGTTAGAGCAAACTACCGCATGAACCGCGTTCGACGCACCAAGAATAATCACTTGCCAAAAATGCCATGCTGAGGCGCTGTATTCTCGCACCGGCCGTGGCGCTCGTGCCGGTGTTGCTCAATGGCTGTTTCGGTGGCAACGGTACGACAACGGCCAGGGTGCCGCCGCCCCCCACGGCCAATGTGACAACCATCACGGTGGACGGCGGTCCCGCCGCTGCAGCCGGACAAATCAACCATCCCTATATCAGCGTCAAGGTTTGCGCCGCCGGCAGTACGGGCAGCTGCGCGAGCATCGATCACGTTCTGTTGGACACCGGCTCTACCGGGTTGCGTCTCGTGCGCTCGGTTCTCTCGGCGCAATCCTTGACGCTGACGCCGATCACCGATGCGCAGGGGCAAACGCTGGAAGAGTGCGTCGCGTTCACGGGTGGGCAGACCTGGGGACCGGTGGCGCTCGCGGATGTGACCTTGGCGGGGGAGAGCGCCCTCAAAGTGCCAGTGCAGATCATGGACGATTCGGCAAGTGGTGCGCCGCCTCCTGCCACATGCGGCGCGAATGGCTCACTCCTGAACGCCGTGGCAGGCTTCGGTGCGAACGGCGTGATGGGACTGGGCGTGCTCACGCATGATTGCGGACCGGCCTGTGTGGCGCCGGCCAGCCCGCTGCCGTTCTACTACGGATGTACGGCAGCCGGCGTGTGCACGGCTGAAAACATCCCCCTCACCCAGCAGGTGGCCAACGTCGCGTCGATGTTCGCGGCCGACAACAACGGAATCCTGGTGAATTTACCGAATCTGGTCAATGCCAACGGCGATGCGTTGGTGCAGGGTGAACTGATCTTTGGATTATCGACCCAATCCGACAATGCCATGCCGGCAACGGGATTGACGGTGCTGGGGGCGGATGGCAGCGGCCATTTCACGGCTATGTACAACGGTTCGGCTACTGCGTTACCCGCCCTCATCGACTCGGGCACAGACGCCTACGCATTTGACGATCCTACCTTAGCGGTGTGTTCGTCGGGCGCATTCATCGGTTACTACTGCCCGGCAGTCGCGCCGCAGAGCGTGCATGCGGTCAATATTGGCGTCGGCACCAATAACGCGAGCAGCACCATCAATTTTGCCATTGCCGATCCGAATTCCTTCATCCCGGGCGCAACGGCGGTCATCCAGCTTGGCGGCGGCAGCGGTTCAACGCGGTTTACCTGGGGACTGCCGTTTTTTTATGGCCGAAAAATCTATTTCGGATTTGAACAACACACCGCAGGCGCCTTTAGCGGTCCGTTTTACGCATATTGAGCTGCCGATCCGCTAGCTTTTTCCGGTAAGTTTTGTCGCCAGTGCGGCGAAGCCGCGGCTTGCCGCAACGTCCGCCGCCGCCACTCCCGCATGGTTTCGCAACGCCCGGTCGGCACCGGCGTCCAGCAACAGACGGCAAACTTCCGCATGGCCGCCGCGGCTGGCCGCGATCAACGCCGTATCGCCGGCGCTATTTTGCAGGTCGAGCCCCGGCTTCTGCGCGAGTAACGTCCGCACCACCTCGGTCCGTCCATTCGCGGCGGCGAGCATCAGCGCACTGTCGCCCCCGGCGCCGCGGCCGTTGAGCGGCGCGTGCGCGCGCAGGAGAGGCTCCACAACGCGCGCGTCCGGCTGCCCAGCGGCAGCATGTAAGGGCCCAAGACGGGTCGAATCAGTAATCATGGTCTTCGCGCCGGCGGCGAGCAGTAGTGCGATCTCCTCTGGGGATCCGGCTGCCGCCGCGTGCCACAGGGCGGTGCGACCGCGGCCATCTTGGGCATCCACGCCGGCATGATGCGCAAGCAGCGCTTGGAGCAGCGCGCTCTGAGCGCTGGCGGCGGCAATGATCAGCGCGGTACGTCCCTGTGGATCCTTTGCCGCCACATCGGCGCCGGCGTCCAACAACGCGATTGCGATGGCTGCGTGCACGGCCCGCGTCGCAGCGAGCAGCGGCGCCTCTTCGTTCGGAGCATGCGCATCCGGCCGCACGCCGGAAGCGAGCAGGGTTTGCAACAGAGGCAGGTCGGCACGAACGGCTGCGAGCCACAAAGCACTATGTTCCGAGTGACCGACTGCGAGCGGGTCGGCGCCGTGCGCCAGCAGGAGGGGAAGGCTTTGCAGGGCGTGCGCATCGGCTGCGACCTGCAGCAGAGGGTCGCCATGCGGCGTGCGTGCACGCGCATCGGCACCGGCGTCGAGCATTTGCCGAACGCCGGCAGTGTCATTGCGAGCGAGCGCGAGCGCCAGCGCCGACCATCCCCGGTAAACCTCTCCGGGATGCGCCGGGTCGGTTTTTGTCGCCTGTCGGCCGGAGGAAGGCACCGTCACGTTGGCGCGCATTCCGTCGGCGCGCAATTCCGTCGCAGCGCCGTCAGCTTGCACGGCGAGCGCGGCATCCAAGGCGTTGTAGCCGCGCGTATCGCGCGACTCAAGCACGGCTCCCGCATGAACCAAGGCGCGCAACGACTGCACGCGGTCGGCGCGTGCGGCGTAAAAGGCGGCGGTTCGATGCTCGGCATCCACCGCTTGCACCTCTGCACCGTGTTCGAGCAGCAGCGAAATCATATCGGCGCCCGCCGACTCCGCGGCGATCATCAGCGCGGTGACTCCTTGAGAGTCCGCCGCGCGCGCATCGGCACCCAGGTCGAGCAGTGCCGCCGCCGCCGCAACACTGTCGGAGGCCGCGGCATGCTGCAGGGCGCCGCGGCCGAAATCATCGCGCACCCGAGCGCTTTGGGCTCCCAGTCGCCGCAATTCCGCGGCATCATTTTTGCGGGCGCAATCAATGCTCCAAGCGGTGCGAAGCGCAGGATCAGCTGCACCTAAGGATTCGCGCTCCCACAAAGGCTTGCCCGATTTTAGGAAATCGATGGCGCGCGCATAACCGAGCTGCGCGGCTCGTTGCAGCAAATCGCGTGCCGCGTTCGGCGCAGCCTTGGCATCGCGCGCCATTTCGCCGGCCAGCACGAACGCCGCGGCGCCTTGTCCATGCTCTGCCGCAAAAGCGAGCGATGTGTGCGCGCGCTCAAGGTCGGGTGGCACACCCACGCCATTTAAGTAGATCAGGCCCAACAAGTATTGCGCATCGGGGTTGGCGTGCAGATCCGTCAGCAATTGTATGGCCTTGGAGAATTGCAAGGCGCGCAGCGCCGCGTGCGCCGAGTCCAGGGCCGCGGCGCCGGCCCGAGCGGCTGCAGGCGGGGGCCGGGACGGTGGGGCGCGAGCGGCAAGGGCGGTACCTCCCGCCAGTACGGCGACACCGAGCAAGATCGGCCGAGCGTGCTTCATGCCGTTTTTTTCTTGACCTCAACCGCAATATCTTTGACCGATCTTTTTCTCGGCGCCTCGGAAACGCCCAGTGCGGTGCCGCGCTTGGTTTCTACTTCAATGCCGATGGAACGCAGGAAATCATTCGGTAAAATGCCACCGGCGCTGACGATCACCGCATCGTTGGGAATTTGCACATTCAACGATTCCTGCTGAATGAGTACGGCATCTTCGCGGATTGCCTTTACCTCGGATTTGAGCAACACGGTCAGCCTGCTAAGTTTAGTGGCCTCAGCGATACGTTCGCGGTTGCGCTGCTTGGCGCGTTGGAACGCATCGCCTCGATACGACAAGGTCACCCGGGTGTCGCCGAGTTCGGCGATACTGGCGGCGGCCTCCAGCGCGCTGTCGCCACCCCCGACCACGAGCACGTTGCGGCCGCGATATTGCTCCGGGTCGATGAGCCGGTACACGACCTTCGGCATATCCTCCCCCGGTACACTAAGCTTGCGCGGCGTTCCCCGCCGGCCGATCGCCAAAAGCACGCTTGCCGCACGGTATTCTTGCGAACCGGTTTTGACATAAAACACGCCTTCCCTGGACACAATGCTCTCGACGCGTTCTTGGTAGCGGATCGCCAAGCCATTCTTGCTGCAGGCGTTCTGCCAGAATTTCAGCAACTCCTCCTTGGAGGTATTGCGGAAATGCACCTTGCCGATGATGGGCAGATCCACCGGCGCGGTCATGACCAGTTTGCCGCGTGGATATTGAAATACCGCACCGCCAAGGGAATCCTGCTCGACGGCCTGATAACTTAAGCCGAGCTTCTTGGCCGCGAGCGAGGCAGCAAGACCCGCCGGACCCGCCCCGACGATGAGGACATCGAGCGCCCCCTCGCGCTTGACCCCTGTTTTTGCAATGGCTTCAAGGGCTTGCCGCCCCTGCATCAAGGCATTCTTGATGAGGCCCATGCCCCCTAATTCGCCTGCAACGTATACGCCGGGGACGTTCGATTCGAAGCTCGGCTTGAGCACCGGGATATCGATGCCGCGACGCTCAGTGCCCAGCACCAGAGTAATGGCGTCAAACGGACACACGGTTTTGCATGCGCCATGACCGATGCAATCGGTCGGGCCCACGAGCACCGCCTTGCCGCTGATGAGGCCAAGTACTGTATGAGCGGGCTGCTCGGGGCACGCCTTGACGCAGGCGCCGCATCCCAGGCACTTGGCCGCGTCGATGACCGGGTGCAGAGAGGCAGGTTCCGTGAGTCCGGCCTCGATCGAATCCTTATGGGTAATACTATGTAGTTTGTGTATGCGCCATTGCCGCTTAAGGTAAACCGCGAGGATCAGCAGAAAGGGAAACGCATAGATCGCGAGCGACAAAATCGGTCTCCTTGACGCATCAAATGTGCACTAGTTCTCAGTTGTAAAAATTGCAGGGAACAGTGCTGGCATGGTTTACTTACTGTGATGTACGTCGGAATGCGAACGGCCGCAAACTGTCGCAGTTCGAGCACACTATATAAGCCCTAACTCCAGGCGTTACACTGCAAATTCATTGTGGGATGTCCAACCAACCATCCGTAGGACTTGTCCCGCATTTTCGCTGCGACGCAGCCATCGGAATGTACAAAAAACACGGGAGCCAAGGGTGAGCATATTTTGGTTTCTAGCTGGCATGCTCACGATGTTCGCCGTGCTCATCGTCATACTCCCGTGGCTGCGCACGATTCCTCGTTTCGAATCGCTGCCCTCGCTTCCTTGGCAGGCACCCTTGCTTGGACTGTTAATCGTCGGTGCGGCCTTGAGCATGTACCTGTGGCTCGGACGTCCGGAGCTCGCGGCGCAATCAACGGCCGGCACGCCGCAGGTAGCCAGCACACCTTTGAGCGGTGCCGCGGATGGTGGCAAGGCTGCCGCGGGATCGATGACCGCCGCGATCGATTCACTGCGCGCGCGGCTCGCCAAGGGCAGCGGCAGTACGGATGATTGGGAACTGCTCGCGAAATCCTATGAATTTATAGGACGACCCGATGATGCGCGTCAGGCGCGGGCGCATCAGTTGCCCTCTGCCGAAGCCGCGGCTTCGGCTGGGAGTGCTCCGCCCAGCGCATCGGCGCCCGGCGCCACCGCAATGACAGCGGCGCCGCGCTCCGCGGTGCCCGCCGCCTCGACTCTCTCGCCCGAGTCCCTTAAGTTGCTGAGCAAGGCGGCGCAAGCGCGCCGCGATAAGCAGTACGCTGCTGCGGCAAAGATTTACCAGCAGCTCGCCGCCGCGAAGCAAATGAATGCCGACGCCTGGGCGGACTTTGCCGACACGGCCGGCGTTTTGCAGAACAATAAACTGGCCGGTCTGCCTACGACCTACATCAATAACGCGCTGGCGCTCGATGCCGATCACCCCAAGGCGCTATGGCTCAAGGCAAGCGCGGAAGAAGAAGCCGGCCGCTTTGCCCAAGCGATAGCCTCATGGCAACGCCTGCAAGTGGTGCTGCCGCAGGATTCGCAGGACGCAAAAATCGTCGCTGCGAATTTACAGCGCGATCTGCAGGAAACGGCGAATGCCGGCACGAATTCAGGCACGATGAGCAGTGCCCCGGCCAGCATCAGCGGCGAGGTTTCCATCAGCGCCACGCTAAGCGCAAAGGCCACGCCCGGTGCCACCCTGTTCATCGTGGCGAAATCGGTGGATCAGCCGGGTCCGCCGGTGGCGGTGTTTCGCGGCAGCGTGAGCGCGTGGCCCGTCAGATTCACACTCGATGATTCCTCCTCCATGTTGCCGGGGCGAAATTTGACCAACGCGAAACGCGTCACGGTGGAGGCGCGCATTTCGCGAAGCGGACAAGCGCAGCCGGCGGCAGGAGATTTGCGCGGCTCAACCGGCGTGATTGAACCTTCGAGCCATCAGCCTCTGAAGATTGTGATCAACGAAGTAGTCTCATGAGTGCGACCGCGGCCCATATATCCAGCGAGAAGCCGCGGTGGCGCGTGCACTGGCCGTTGGTGTGGACCTGTGTGACCGGAGTGGTGCTTTTCTGGGGCTTTCATGCGCACTTGGAGCGCTACATCACGCCGCAACGAGGCTTAGGCTATGCGCTCGGCATCACCGGCGGCTCGATGATGCTGCTGTTGTTGCTGTATTCGGCGCGCAAACGCGTCCGCTGGCTGAAATGGATGGGCAGTGTTCCGGCGTGGTTCGATTTTCACATGGCCTTGGGCGTGTTCGGCCCGATTCTGATTCTGTTTCATTCAAATTTTAGTTTAGGCGCCACCAACAGCAATGTGGCGCTGTTCAGCATGCTGGCGGTAGCCGGCAGCGGTGTGATCGGGCGCTATATCTACACTCGATTGCATGCCGGCTTCGAAGGCCACCAAGGAACGCTGGAGCAGCTCAAAGCCGTCGGCACCCGCATGGCATCGCAGTCGACCTCGGTCGCCTTTATGCCGGATTTGCTGAAGGCCCTGGACAGAATCGAAAAGCGCTGGATCGAACCGCCGCGCAATCCCCTCCTGCGCCTGCCGCATTTGGTGAGCGGCGGTTTGCGTGTGGCGATTGCACGTTGGCGAATGAACGTGGAGCTGCGGCATGCGGTTGTGCGCGTGCAGCGCAGCGGTTCGGCGCTGATCGCCTCGCACTCGCAGCGGCTCGCGCAAGTGACGGCGGACTATGCGCGGCGGCGCCTCGAGGCAGGGCGCCGGACCATGGAGTTCAAGCTGTATTCAAAACTTTTCTCGCTCTGGCATGTTTTGCACATTCCGCTCTTCTTCATGCTGTTGATCGCCGGGATCGTGCATGTGGTCGCCATTAACGTTTACTGAACGCTCGTGCGAATAGGGATTTTCTGCATGACTGTGCTCATCTCGCTCTTCGCCACCCAAGCCCATGCGGGCTCGGTCGAGACCTTGCTGATGCCGGGGAAGGTGAGCAAGGCTCACATCAAGCAGGAAGAGTCGTGCGGCAATTGCCACGACCGCACCAACAAAGTGACGCAAACCTCGCTGTGTCTCGATTGCCATAAAGATGTTGCCGAGGATGTACGCCAGCACAGCAATTTTCACGGCCGCATGCCGAATGCCGGCAGCGGCGAATGCCGCGCCTGTCACAGCGAGCACAAAGGGCGCGATGCGGACATCACGCAGCTCGATCAAGCACAATTCGATCACGCCCTGACGCAGCTGCCGCTCGAGGGCGCGCATGCATCGCTGGACTGCTCGGCTTGCCATAAGCGCGGCGAGCCTTGGCGCAAAGCAACGCCGAGCTGCGTCTCATGCCATAAGCCGGACGATGCGCACCGCGGCCAGTTCACACAGTCCTGCGGCGAATGTCACAGCTCCTTGAGCTGGACGGGCGGCAAATTCGATCACGACAAGACTGAATTCAAACTGACCGGTGCTCACCTGCCGGTGACCTGCGATGCCTGCCACGTCGGCGGGCGCTACAAGACGACGCCCAAGAGCTGCATCGGCTGTCATGCCACAGACGATGAACACCGCGGTTCCCGCGGTTCTGACTGCGCCAAGTGCCACACCAGCAAGGAATGGAAGACGGCGAAGTACGATCACTTGAAGGAGACCGGTTATGCATTGCTCGGCGTGCATGCCGACATCGACTGCCTCGCTTGTCATCGCAGCGGCAACTACAAGGACAAAATTCCCAAGGACTGCGACGGTTGCCACCGTGCGGACGACTCGCACGCGCGCCGTTTCGGTCCGAAGTGCGAGGATTGCCACGATAACGACAAGTGGCATCCGGTTCTCTACGATCACCTCAAGCGGCACAAATTCGCGCTGGAGGGCGCGCATGCCAAGCTCGACTGCCACACCTGCCACATCACCAACGCGGCGGCGAAGTTGCCGGAAGATTGCGAGGGCTGCCACCGCAGCGAGAATCCGCATTCTGAAAAAGTGACCGGCAAATGCGCAGACTGCCACGGCCAGAATTCGTGGCGCGCCGACATGAAGTTCGATCACGACTTGTCGCAGTTTCCATTGCTCGGACTGCACCGCGTCGTCAGCTGCGTTCAATGCCATACGACGCAGGCCTTCGGCGATGCGCCCGTGACGTGCAATGGCTGCCACGCGCACGACGATGTGCACAACGGCGGCTTGGGCGAGAAATGCGACACCTGCCACTCGCCGAATGGCTGGAAGTTATGGCAGTTCGATCATGCGCGCGATGCGCACTTCCCGCTGCTCGGCGCCCACAGCAAATTGATCTGCTCCGACTGCCATCGCCAGCCGCCCGGCACGCAGAAGATGTCGCAGGAATGCGATTCCTGCCACCACCAAGACGATAGGCACCTGGGCCAATACGGCGTGCAGTGCGGCCGCTGCCACTCGACCTATTCCTGGAAAGGCGCGCGGACTCAGTAGCGGCCATGACTAAACGCGCGCGCATCTTAAGGTTGATAGCATGGCTGCCGCTGCTTTTCATGCTGCAGGCGATCGGCGCCGACAAAGCGCCGCCTGTCACCATCCCGTTTGATCACTTGTCGACCGGCTTCGAACTCGATGGCGTGCACCGCGAACTGCCGTGCGAGTCCTGCCACATCAATGCCATTTTCAAGGGCACGCCGCGCAACTGTGCCACCTGTCACATACAGGGCTCGCCGTATAACGCCACGCCGAAGACCACTACGCATATTCCGAGCAGCAACAACTGCGCAGCGTGCCATAACACGATCGCGTTCCGCCCAGACGTGCATTTCGAACACCGCGAGGTGATGGGCAGTTGCGTCAGTTGCCACAACGGTGTGCAGGCGCAGGGAAAAGGTCCGACGCATCCGGCCACGAGTCAAAACTGTGCGGCGTGCCACTCGGTACTGGCTTGGAATCCCACCACCACGGTGGATCACACGCAAATTCCGCTCGCGGTCGCGGGCTTCTGCATTATTTGCCACAACGGCACCCAGGCGAGTGGCAAGCCGGCGAACCATCTGGTCACCAGCCTCGAATGCGGCGATTGCCATCTGACCACGACTTGGCTGGGCGCGAATTTCGATCACACCGGCATCACCACCGGCTGCGCAAGCTGTCACAACGGCATCAAGGCGGTGGGTAAGCAGGGCAATCACATGCCTACCACCAACACCTGCGAGAGCTGCCACACCAGCGGCATCGGCACGAAAACACCCAATTGGACGCCCTCACTGTTCGATCACACGCAGATGACGGTGAGCACGTGCGCCACTTGCCACAGTGGATCGGTGAAGATTTCCACCGGATTCGTCTCCGGGATGCCGACCACGCATGTGCCGCCCATTCCCTCGACGATCGATTGCGCTATTTGCCACGGCAACACGCCGAGCGCGGAAACCTGGACCGTGCTCGCGGCCAGTATCGCCACGCTGCACTCGGGCCTGTCGGTGAGCAACTGCCTCATGTGCCATGCCGGCCAAAGTTTTGCCGGAGTGCCGGCGCCCTACATTCCAATGTCCATCTCGGGCGTGTCGCCCTACAAGGCGGCGCCGTTGTCGCCGCCGCACATTCCCATCATGGTCGGCACTGACTGCAGCGCCTGTCACGGCGCGGCCTATCAATCCGGCGGCTTCGGCCCGGCAACCGCAATGAGCGCCGCGAAACACGCCTTCGTTTCCACCAGTTGCAATGCCTGCCACGACACCGGCAAGAGCTTCTATGTTGGGGGCGGCACGGCGTTGCAATTGCGCCCCGCGAATCACGTCTCCAGCGGCGATCCTGCCATGGCGAGCGGCGATTGCTCGGCCTGCCACAACACCACCGACTGGACCAGCACGGCCATGCCCGCCGGACACATGCCGAATCCGGCTAACACGAAGTGCACTCTGTGCCACACCGCCGCGCCGAGCGACTACACGCCGGCGACGCTGGCGGCGAACCCGATTTTGCATACCGGCATTAGCGGTAACTGCGGTTTGTGTCATGGCAACACCAACACGGCGCTGACCTGGCCGAACAATTTCACGCCCAAGGACGCCATCCTCGCGCCTTCGCATATTCCTTACACCTCGGGCACCGACTGCAGTTCCTGTCACTCAGCGACTAATTTCGCAACCGGCGGGTTTGGCAGCACAGCCATGAATGCCGCCAAGCACGCGTTCGTGCCCGGCACCTGCGACACCTGTCACGAAGCAGGCTTGAATTTCTATCCGGGTGCTGCTTTGAATCTGCAAGGCCGACCTGCCGACCACGTGGCAGCGGGCGGACAACAAGCGACGGGCGACTGCTCCGGTTGTCACAACACAACCGATTGGGGCAGCACCCAGCTGCCCGCTGGGCACATGCCCAATCCAGGCGGCCAAACCTGCGCGGTGTGCCATATCGCCATTGGCTCGACATTGGCAAGCTACGCGACAATGGCCAGCATCTCGATCCTGCATACGGGCATCAGCAGCAATTGCGCTCAATGTCACGGCAGCCCCGCCGGACAATTGACCTTCTACAACAACAACGACAATCCCAAGGCGGCGGTGTTGGCGCCCTCACATATTCCGTACCTGTCGGGTTCGGATTGCAGTTCCTGCCATGCGAGCAACTACGTCGCAGGAGGATTTGGCAGCACCACCATGAGCGCGGCCAAGCATGCCTTTGTGCCGACGGCTTGCAACACCTGCCACGAGGCGGGCTTGAATTTCTATCCGGGTGCGGCCTTGAATCTGCAGGGGCGTCCCGCTGGACACACTTCCAACGGCGGACAGCAGGCGACGGGCGATTGCTCCGGCTGCCACAACACCACCGATTGGACCAGCAACGCTATGCCGCCGGGGCACATGCCGAATCCCGGCAACCA
>JANYAD010000184.1 GCA_025355165.1 Gammaproteobacteria bacterium
GTGCTCTACCCGAACGATGAGCAAGCGCGCGGCAAGGAACTGCGCCTCGAACAGCAGTACTTCTTCGTCTCCTGCTCGCTGCAAGACATGATGCGGATCCTGCGCACCCAAAAAATACCCGTAGATCAGTTCCACGCGAAGTTCGCGGTGCAGTTGAATGACACGCACCCCGCGGTCGCGATCGCCGAGCTGATGCGCTTGCTGCTCGATGAATCTCTGCTGCCCTGGTCAGAAGCCTGGGACGTGACTTGCAAGACTTTTGCCTATACCAATCACACGCTGATGCCCGAGGCGCTCGAGCGCTGGCCCATCGAGGTCTTCGGCAGGGTGCTGCCGCGAATTTTGCAGATCGTTTATGAGATCAATGCGCATTTTCTCGAAGAGGTACGGATTCGCTTTTTGGGCGATGAGGAACGCATCAAGCGGATGTCCATCATTGACGAGAGCGGCGGCCGCTATGTGCGTATGGCGCATCTTGCCTGCATCGGCAGTCATACCATCAACGGCGTGGCGGCGCTGCATTCGGAATTGCTGAAGAGCGATGTGCTCAAAGACTTCTATGAGATGTGGCCGCAGAAATTCATCAACAAAACCAATGGCGTGACGCCCCGGCGCTGGATGGTCTTGAGCAACCCGAAGCTCTCGGAGCTCATCAGCGAACATATCGGCGAAGAGTGGGTGAAGGATTTGAGCCGCTTGAAGGCGCTCGAGCCCTTGGCGGATGATCCTCAGTTCCGCGCCCGCTGGCGCGAAATCAAGCATTTCAACAAGCTGAACCTCGCCGAGCGCGCACTGAAGCGCGTCGGCGTCGCCGTAGATCCGCATTCAATGTTCGATGTCTTAGTAAAACGCATCCACGAGTACAAACGCCAGCATTTGAAGGTATTGCACATCGTGTGGCTCTATCACGGCATCAAATGCAATCCTTCAATTGAGGTGCAGCCGCGCACGTTTATATTCGCCGGCAAGGCCGCGCCCGGTTATCACTTGGCGAAGCTCATGATCAAGCTGATTACCTCGGTCGGCGATGTGGTGAACCGAGATCCGGATGTTCGCGACCGTCTTAAAGTGGTTTTTCTGCCCAATTTCAATGTCAAGAACGGGCAACGTGTCTATCCGGCGGCGGATCTGTCGGAGCAGATTTCGACCGCGGGCAAGGAGGCTTCGGGCACGGGAAATATGAAATTTTCCATGAACGGCGCGCTGACCATCGGCACTATGGACGGGGCAAACATTGAAATACGCGAAGAGGTCGGAGCGGACAATTTTTTCCTGTTCGGCTTGAGCACTCCGGAAGTCTATGCACTGAAGGGGCGAGGGTATCGACCGCTCGACTACTACCAGGGTAATCAGAACCTGCGCGATGTGATCGATCTTATTCGCAGCGGCTTCTTCTCGCGGGGCGACCAAGAGTTATTCCGACCGCTGATCGACAACCTGCTCTATCAGGATCCGTACCTGTTGTTGGCGGACTTTCAATCGTATATTGATTGTCAGAATACGGTTTCGCAGACCTACGCAGACACCGAGCGTTGGACCAGAATGTCGATTCTGAACACCGCCCGCAGCGGCAAGTTTTCATCCGATCGCACGATCAAAGAGTATTGCGATGAGGTTTGGCACGCCAAATCCGTACCGATCCATTTACTCACACATGCGGAAGCAGAAAACGCATAGTGCGCCGCAGCGGCTCGGCCGCACCCCAGAGCAATTGATCGCCTACCGTGAAAGCAGAGAGGAATTCGCCTCCCATGGAGAGCTTTCGCAGCCGTCCTATGGGAATGTCCAATTTGCCGCTCACTGCGGCTGGCGACAGCGCTCGAACGGTCGCCTCCTTGTTGTTGGGCACGATTCGTACCCAAGGATTGCCGCCGGCGATCAAGCGCTGCACCTCGCCTAAGGGCACATCGCCGGTCAGCTTGATGGTCAGGGCCTGAGAATGGCAGCGCATGGCACCCACCCTGACGCAGATGCCTTCCATGGGAATCGGGTGCTGTTCGAACCCTAGAATTTTATTGGCTTCGACACCGGCCTTCCATTCCTCTTTGCTCTGGCCGTTGCCCAGATCCTTGTCGATCCAGGGAATAAGGCTTCCGGCCAGGGGCACGCCGAAGTGCTCGGTAGGCAATGTGCCGTTCGACAATGCCGCGCTCACCGCCTTATCGATCTCAAGGATGCTTGATGCAGGATTCTGCAGCAGCACTGCGGCCGCACCGTGCAGCACACCCATCTGGGCGAGCAGCTCGCGCATGTTTTGCGCTCCGGCGCCCGAGGCTGACTGATACGTCATTGCCGTGATCCACTCGACGATCCCCGCGCGAAGCAGGCCCGCCACCGCCATGAGCATGAGCGAAACGGTGCAATTGCCGCCGATGAAGTCCTTGACTCCGCGCTGCTGTGCCGCCTCCATCACGGCCAGGTTCACCGGATCGAGTACGATCACGGCATCTTTTTCCATTCGTAATGTCGATGCGGCATCGATCCAATAGCCCTGCCAGCCGGCAGCTCGCAAGCGGCCATGCACGGCCTGTGTATAGTCGCCGCCCTGGGTGCTGATGAGCATGGGCAAAGCGGACAGGGCCGCAATGTCATGGGCGTCCAGCACCTTCGTGAGGGCGCCCCCCACCTCAGGACCGGGCGCACCGGCCTTCGAGGTGCTGAAGAACCTGGGGTTGATGAGTTCAAAGTCCTTTTCCTGGCGCATTCGATCGAGAAGTACCGAACCCACCATGCCGCGCCAACCAATGATGCCGACGTCTTTCATGATCAAATCATAAACTCTCGCGCTGCAGGGCGACGGTTGTAATTGGACGACATGGCGTATCCGTAGGCGCCGCAGGTGGCAATGAGAATTACATCGCCTTCTTGCGTGCCGGGAAGCCACCGATCCGATCCGAGCTGATCCGCGCTCTCGCAAATCGGACCCACCACGTTGACGCGATGACTCATCGGCTCATCGAGGCGCGTGAGATTGCGGATTTCGTGGTGCGCACCGTAAAGAGCCGGACGAATCAATGAATTCATGCCCGTCGCGATGCCGACATAGTGCACGCCGCCCTTGCCCTTGAGCTGAGTTACGACAGCCACCAACACACCCGCCTTGGCCACCAGGAATCTTCCTGGCTCCATCCAAAATTCCAGGTGCGGGTAACTCTTCACGAGCCCCGCGACGCCGGCATCGAGTGCGTCCAGATCGATCTCGTCATGCCCCGCCTGATCGGGAACGCCCATGCCGCCGCCCAAATCAATGACGCTCACGTGCGCAAAACGCTCGGCAATCTGCGCCAATAGCGCCCCTGTTTCCGTCCAATTAGCCACATCGAAAATGCCGCTGCCGCTGTGCGCATGCAGGCCCGTTACCCGCACGTCCGCAGCTTTGGTCAGCGCAACCAGCTCGTCGATTTCAGCGATGGGAATGCCGAACTTCGTGTGCACGCCTGCGGTACGCACGTGGCTGTGGTGGCCCCGGCCAAATCCAGGATCGATGCGCAGGAATATTTCTCTGCCGCGAAATACTTCAGGCCATCTCTGCAAGGGGTAAAGATTGTCCAGTGTGACACGCACGCCCTTGGCCAGACCAAATTCATATTCGGCTCGGGGCGCAAAATTGGGTGTGAACAGCACCCGCTCGGGCGCCAGCCCCGGCACCGAGGCAAAAGCATGCTCTAGCTCGCCGCGCGAGACGCACTCCAACGCCAACCCCGCGCCGTACACCTTGCGCAAGATCTGCGCGTGCCAGTTCGCCTTCATGGCGTAGGCCCACCGCCTGACCGACTTGATGCGCAGCACGGCCGCCAACGCAGTATCCAAAGTCTCCGAGTCGTAGACGAACGCCGCTGACTCGCGCGTCGCTATATCAAGCAGCGCGCCGCGCTTGCGAGGTTCTTCCCACCAGTTGCTCCGGGGGGTACCGGTGTGTTTTTCCGAGAACAATTGCGCCCAAGTGGGCCCCAGCACCCGATCCGAACCGATGCTCTGGATGAGTCGTTCGTGCAACTGCTGCACCAAGCGATCGCCTTGGGATTCATCGATGACGAAGGTAAAATTCAAATCGTTCGCGGCTTGACTGACCAGATAAATCTTCTGGTCCTGAAATAGTTCAAATGCCGCGCCCATCTCATGCAATATGCCGCGGATATTCTGGCCCAGTAGACTCAACGAGGCGCAAGGCCCCAATATTTCGACCCGGCACAGGGCGCCCAGGGCGGCGCTTAGAGAGCTTAGCGCGGTCCCGTTCAAGGTATTGGCAGTAGGGTCTAACGATACCGTGACGTTGGTTTCCGAGGTCGACACAAGGTCGACCGACAATCCGAGCTGCTTGAAGACCTGGAAGGCGTCGGCGAGGAAGCCTACCTGGTGCCACATCCCCGGGCTTTCCATCGAGACCAGCGTGATCCCCTTCTTCAGGGCGATTGCTTTGACCTGCGCCGCGCTGTCTGCGACGTTGTCCGATACCACCGTGCCTTCGAGGCCCGGTGCTTGGGTGGCGTACACGTGCAACGGGATTTGATACTGGCGTACCGGCAAGATGCAGCGGGGATGCAAGACCTTCGCACCGTTACTGGCTATTTCCTGCGCTTCGTCGTAGTGCAGCTGGCGTAGCAGGCGCGCCGTGGGCACGGCACGCGGGTTGGCACTGAACAGGCCGGGTACATCGGTCCAGATCTCCAGACGCGACGCCTGGAGTTTAGCCGCAAAGTAGGCGGCCGAAGTATCGGAGCCGCCCCGCCCCAGCAACACCGTATCGCCGGCGGCATTGGCGGCGATGAACCCTTGAGTCAGCACGACTCGATCAAGGGATGCCCAGGCTGACTGCAGGGCAAAGTCGGGAGCGAAATCGCACGTCGCCGACAACAAGCTGGCCGCGTACGTTGCATTTTGCCGGTCATCCGCACGCAGCACCTGCCTAGCGTCCACCCACGCGGTGGCAACGCGTTGCGCGTTCAGGAACTGCGCGCCCAAGGTAGTCGCCAGCAATTCGCCCATGGCCATGATGCGCGCCCGCAGCGCATCCTCGATCAAGCGGTGCTCTGCTGCCCGCACGGCCAGGGCGCGCAGCTCGCACGTGAAACCTTCAAATTGCGCGTTGGGCGATATCCCCAATTCAGCTGCGAGGCGCAGATGCGCCGACTCAATTTGCTGCAGAACCGCCTCGTGACCTGCCCTTATCTCAGGGGACAAGAGCGACTCGAGCCGATCGGTTATCCCGGACAGTGCGGAGTGCACCACAAGCGGTCGAAAGCCTTCGCTCATGCGCGCGCGAAGCACCTGCGCAATATTGCGCCAATTGGCCGCGGTGGACACGCTGGTGCCGCCGAATTTGAGCACAAGCCACGCGTGAGCTCGGCTTAGCTGACGAGGAGAGGACATGTAATGAAGTCCCGCGAGACCCGACCCGCAAGTCGGAGTGAAACGATTATCTAAACGGTCTAACTAATCGTCTTCGAATATATCCCGCAGCTCTTTTTCCAACTGGCGCTCGGCGAGCACGTCCTCCACCCGGCTCCAGGCAGCCTTACCGCGCTTGCCGGCGGCCACCGCTTTGGGGCGGCGCTCGGTGCGCTCTATGAGGGGATCGAAGTCGTGCGCTTCTTCGGCTTCGCCGAGAAACTCATCGTCGATATCGAAATGTTCGTCTTCGCGTTCGCGCATTTTTGGAGAAAAGCCCTTGAAATCAATGGGATCGATCAGCTTGAGTTTCTGAAGCTGCGCACTATAGCCGATTCTGCCCGGCATTCAACTAGGCAGTCTAAAAACACCCGTAGTTGTAAGATACGCCAGCCACTCACTTGTTCCGTCGCAATGGACGGCCTTAACCAGACGTAATCCACCGGCCGCGAGCAGCTTCCTTAAGTACCTGTACGAACAGAGGCCGAGCGCACGGGCAAGGCGCCCTGCGCGATGCTGCGGTTAACGGCCGATAAAACAGCCAGCAGCGATGCCGTAATGATATTGGGGTGCATGCCGGCACCAAACAAGGTGCGCCGCGATCGCGTCGTGATCTCTATATAGGACACCGCTTTGGCGGCGCTGCCTTTGCCGCGGGAGTGTTCCTCATAAGACAGCACATCGAAGGGTAACTCGGCGGCTTTTACCATGGCATCGATGGGCCCGGACCCTTGACCGAACCAGGTTTCAAGTAGGCCCCCATTCTCGACTTGCACGCTTAATCGTTCGGTATCGGCGCCGTCGGTCGAGGCAGCGAGTTGGTGAGATCGGTAAACGTAAGGGGCGCGCGCGGTTAAATACTCCCGACTGAACAGCTCCCATAACTCCTGTGAAGTCAGCTCCTTACCCGTTATATCTGCAGCAGCTTGTACGACCTGGCTGAACTCGATTTGCAGCCTGCGTGGCATCAGCAGCTGATAATCGCGTTCCAACAAATACGCAATTCCGCCCTTTCCAGACTGGCTGTTGACGCGAATGATCGAGTCATACGAGCGGCCCAAGTCCGACGGGTCAATCGGTAGGTAAGGGACGTCCCAAATATCGGCATCGCCACGCGCGGCGAGCCCTTTTTTGATGGCGTCTTGGTGGGAACCTGAGAACGCCGTGAAAACCAGGTCGCCTACATAAGGGTGCCGCGGGTGGATGGGCAGCTGGTTACAGGCTTCGGCACACCGCGCCGCTTCATTTATATTAGAGAAATCTAATTTTGGATCAATGCCTTGCGAATAAAGGTTGAGAGCTAACGTTACGATATCGACATTGCCGGTGCGCTCGCCATTGCCGAACAACGTGCCCTCTACTCGATCCGCTCCGGCCATCAGCGCCAATTCTGCCGCCGCGACGGCGGTACCGCGGTCGTTATGCGGGTGAACGCTGACAGTAATTGCCTCGCGACGCGCGACATGCCGCGAGAACCATTCGATTTGATCGGCGTAGACATTCGGGGTGGCCATCTCGACCGTCGCCGGTAAATTTAAGATCGAACGATGGCGAGCGGTGGGCTCCCAAACCGCCGTGACCGCATCGCAAACCTCAACCGCGAAATCCAATTCGGTGCCGGTGAAGCTTTCCGGGCTGTATTCGAACGTCCACTCCGTATCCGCATGGCGCATTGCCAGTTCACGTACCACGGTCGCGCCTCGCACGGCGATTTCCATTACCCCCGCGCGGTCGGTTCGAAAGACCACACGGCGCTGCGCGATCGAGGTTGAGTTGTAGACGTGCATGATCGCGCGTCGCGCGCCCTGCAAGGCTTGGTAGGTACGCGCAATAAGTTCGGGCCGCGCTTGGGTGAGCACTTGAATGACGACGTCATCGGGAATCAATTGCTGCTCGATGAGCTCGCGCACGAAATCGAAATCGATTTGCGAGGCGGCAGGAAATCCCACTTCAATCTCCTTGAAGCCGATCCTTACCAGCATATCGAACATGCGGCGTTTGCGCGCCGCGTCCATCGGCTCGATCAGCGCTTGATTCCCATCTCGTAGGTCCACGCTGCACCAGACTGGCGGAGCCTTGATGACACGATTCGGCCAAGTCCGATCGGTAAGGGGGACGGGGGCGAAGGAACGGTATTTAGAAGAGGGAATTCTCAACATGGGTGTTTTTCTCACTCAAGCAACCATACAGACTCGCGTCAGCAACTTGGCGCGTTTCAGGATTTTTCCGGTCTTGTGGGCGCCGACCGATGGCGCGTGAGTGAATGGCGCCTAGCGGCGCAGCAGCAGTTCAAGCAAGCCCAGGCCCGGGATAACGCGAGGCGTACTGAGCAAAGGGCTGCGCACCGAATACATGGGCGGAATCTAGCACTGCTCGCGTACCCGGTGCAAGATTACGTTCATGGAACACGCATCCGGCGCCCACCGTGTCTTCAATCAGACCCCGCCACTGACCGATTACAACCTCTATGCAAGCGATATAGCGCTGCGAAGCGCCGTGCATCGCGACGGGGCCGGCTGGGCGACGCCGCAGCTAACGGAGGCCGGCGGCGCGCTGGGTACGTGCACTAATTACGAGCATGCGCGTCTGGCCAACCGATTCAGTCCCGTGCTGCAAAGCTTTAACGCCCGAGGAGAGCGTATTGACGTCGTAGAATTCCATCCGTCCTGGCATGTCCTGATGCAGGGAATTGCCGCCCGGGGTTACCACAGCAGCCCCTGGGCCGAGGCTCCGGGCACGGGTGCGCACGTGGCGCGCGCCGCCGGTTACTTCATGCAAGCCCAGATCGAGAGCGGAACGCTGTGTCCGACCACCATGACGTACGGCGCCATCGCGGCCATGCGCCGCGACCCATCGCTCGCTCGCGACTGGGTGCCGCGGCTGCTCGCTCGCGAATACGATATGCGCGAGGTCCCCTTCCTCGGCAAGCGAGGCGGTCTGATCGGCATGGGCATGACGGAGAAACAGGGTGGTTCGGATGTGCGCGCCAACACCACGCGTGCGGTTCAATCCGGCGACGGGTCCTATCGTATCACCGGGCACAAATGGTTTTTCTCCGCGCCGCAGTGCGATGCGCACCTGGTTCTGGCGCAGACAGAGACGGGTCTATCGTGTTTTTTTATGCCGCGCCGGCTCCCCGATGGAACCCTCAACGGCATCTACATTCAGCGTCTGAAAGACAAACTGGGCAATCGCTCCAACGCATCTTCCGAAGTGGAGTTCCTCGATGCATGGGCGTCGTTGTTGGGCGAGGAAGGCCGCGGCATAACCACCATCCTTGAGATGGGAACCTTTACTCGTTTGGATTGCTGCACAGGAAGCGCCGGGATGATGCGCCAGGCTGTAGTCCAGGCGCTGCATCACGCTCAGCACCGCAAAGCCTTCGGGTCCTTGTTGATCGCTCAGTCGCTGATGCAAACCGTGCTTGCCGATCTTGCGCTCGAATCGGAGGGCGCGACTGCCTTGAGCATGCGTCTGGCACGTGCTTTCGACAGCGAGCAGCCGAGCGAGGCGGCGCTGCGCCGCGCGCTGACATCCGCTGCGAAATTTTGGGTCTGTAAGCGCGGTTGCGAATTGGCCGCTGAAGCGATGGAGGTTTTGGGAGGCAACGGGTACACCGAAGAGTTGCCTCTGGCGCGAATCGTGCGCGAGATGCCGGTCAATTCCATCTGGGAAGGCTCGGGCAACATCATGTGTCTCGACGTAATGCGTGCCTTCAGATCAGATGCAACCCGTGAGGCAGTGCTCGATGAGCTGCTGATCGCACGCGGCGGCCATCGACTCTACGACGCCGCCCTTCCGCGGTTCACAGCGCGCATCGATGCCTTGGGGAAAGATGAATCGCACGCCCGCCACTTCGCGCAGTGCTTCGTCACGTTGGTGCAGGCTAAGGTCCTGCTTGCGGGGGCCTCGGACGCAGCGTCCCGTGCCGTTGCCGAGGCCTTCTGTGCAACGCGCCTAAGCGAAAGCGGATGGGGAGCGGTATTCGGTGCGAGCCAGGCGCAAATCGATCGCCAAGCGATCCTGGCACGCGCCTGGGATCAGTATTAACGAAAACTCAGCAGGCGCTTCTTGATGATGGCCGCGAGCGCGGCGGCGTGTTCGTCGCCATCATTCAATCCCGGCACCAGCGTCAGTCGCTCGCCGCCCCATTCCAGAAAGCGGTCGCGGTATTCGATGGCCACTTCCTCCAGGGTCTCCAGACAATCCACTGCAAATGAGGGCGATGCCACAGTGACCTTGCGTACTCCCCGATCGGCGAGTTCTTTGAGCTTGTCGAGCGTGTAAGGTTGCAGCCACGTTACCCTGCCGAATCGCGACTGATAGCAGTGAGACCACTCGTTTTCATTGAGTCCTAAGCGACTGACCACCAAGCGGCTGGTCTCCTCGGTCTGGCGCTGGTACGGATCGCCTTTGGATACATAAGAGGCGGGTATTCCATGATATGAAAACAGCAAATGCGAGCGCTCGCCCAGCGTATTCCAGTGTCTTTGAATTTGACCGGCCAACGCCTCGATATATCCCGGGTCATCATGATAGTCATTGATGAAGCGGATCTCCGGTAAGGAGCGCCACCGTTTGAGCGCGCGGTTGGTTCCGTCAACCACCGATCCGGTAGTCGAGGAGCAATATTGCGGATACAGAGGAAGCACCAACAGCTTGTTAACGCCCTGCTCCGCAAATGATTGAATGGCGCGCTCAATGGCGGGATTGCCGTACGTCATGGCAAGCTCGACCTGAACTGCATCGTCAAATTCCGCGCGCAGCAAGGAGCCTATTTTTTCCGCGAGACGTTTTGAATATACCGCTAAAGGCGAGCCCTCGCTCATCCAGATCCGGCGATAGTTGCGCGCCGTCCGCAAGGGGCGAAAGGGCAGCACCACGCCGTACAGCAGTGGCAGCCAAATCAGGCGCGCTGTGTCGATGACGCGCCGATCCCCCAAGAATTCCCGCAAGTACCGCTGTACGGCGAAATACGACGGCGAGTCCGGCGTGCCCAAGTTAACGACGAGGACGCCGATGCGAGGCGCCCTGATCGATTCATCGAACGCTGCGGCCCGCGCCACGCCGTGAAAATAAGCCATTTCTCAGATTCCTCCCGCTGCGTCGCCCGCACACTACCTGACCTTCGTACCCAGGTGAAGGATGGCAACGATGTGATCATCCGCCGCAAGGCCCACCGCCGCTTTGACCCGGGCGCTGTAGGCGGGAACTCCCGTTTTCCACATGACGCCATATCCCAAATCGTTGGCGGCGAGCAACAGGTTTTCCACGGCGGCGCCCACCGCAACGACCTGCTCAATTTCAGGGACCTTTGCAATGTCCCTCCTCACCGCACACGCGGCGATCACGATGCTCGGAGAACGCCTTATCTTTTCGCGTTCCAGTTCCATCTGCTCCTCGGTAAATGCCGAGATCTGGTCGCGACGCGCCTCCGCCACGACATTGGCAAAGGATTCGCGAGCGGAACCGTTCAGCACGATGAAGCGCCAAGGCTTCAGGCGTCCGTGATCCGGGGCGCGTGCGGCAGCCTGCAAGAGCCGATCGAGTTCTTGCGCGCTCGGGCCCGGCTCGGCAACGCTCTTGGCAGTCGAACGCGAAGCAATCGCATCGAATAGTTCCACGTAGAAAACCCCTGTATGCCCGATGATAGTAAGATAAGCCGAAGCCAGCTTAAGCTTTCAGCTATGATTTGCGCCCGAGATGCCGAATGCGGCGTCTCGCAATCATACCCGTTCGTTTGTAAGGAGCCCCAATGAACCGTATTGTTTTGGCCTCAATGGCCGCGCTGCTGAGCGCGAGCGCGTTCGCAGCGCCGGTCACCTATGTTATAGACCCGAACCACACTTATCCGAGCTTCGAAGCCGACCATTTTGGCGGTCTGTCGGTTTGGCGCGGCAAGTTCGACGCGACATCGGGAAAGGTCGTGTATGACAAGGAGGCGAAGTCCGGCTCCCTCGATGTGACCGTGGATATGAATTCCATCAACTTTGGCAATCCGAAATTGAACGAACATGCGAAGTCCGCGGAGCTGTTCGATGCGGCAAAGTTCCCGACAGCGACATTCAGCGGCAAGTTCACCAAGTTCAGTGGCGCAACGCCCACCGAAGCGCAGGGCACCCTGACCATGCACGGCGTGACGAAGCCCGTGACCCTGCAGATCAATGCGTTTAAGTGCATGCAAAGTCCGATGAGCAAGAAAGAGGTTTGCGGCGCGGACGCCTCGGCGAACATCAATCGCGCCGACTTCGGAGTGAATTACGGCGACAAGTATGGATTCAAGCAGGAGGTCAAACTGCTGATCCAAGTGGAAGGCAGCCCGGCGGCCTGATGGTCGGTCGCCGCGTGACAGGTCCGCCCGTATGGGGCGGACCATTTCAAGAGCCGAGCTTTTTATTCAAGTGAGCCCGTAGCGCGCTGACCTGCTGCGGCGGCAACTCGCCCAGTATGCCGCGCCGCTCGCTTGGAATGTGATTGATCGATTCGCTGTTGGCCTCAAACACGTAATGCGCGAAGAAAGCGCCCCAGGCGCGGCGAGTTTCCGGCGGCAGTGCGCGAATGCTGAGAATGGCATGCAGCAGCGCATCGAAAGCTGAGTCGGCCCTCGCGGCATCGCCCAGTGGGTCGTGCCACCAGTAATTCACCAGAACATTAAGCGGCTCGAGAGATTCGACATGGTGCCACCAGAGCGCCGGAATAAATATGCCATCCCCCGGCTGCAGTTCCGCGGTTTGCGCCGTCCTCAAAGCCTCGCCAAACTTCGGATACCGTTGCAAATCCGGATCGCTCAGCGACACCATGCTCATCGCGGCTCCCGTTGGAGCAAAATCCAAGGGACCTACATAGAGATTGGCGATTTGCTCCGGCGGGAACAGCGTGAAGCGGCGACGGCCCGCGATTACGCAGCCGACATTGTTCCACTCATCGACATGAATGGGCGTGGTGATTCGATTGCCCAGCCAAATGCGCGGCAATATGTCCTCATCGAATAACGCCAATCGATTTTCTGAGCCGAATGTGGGAAGGCAATCGCGGATGAGCGCGCTCTGTGCCGCCACCGCGGGTGGTTTTGAAAACCGGGAGTACCGCAAGACTTGGTTGGCGATCTGCGAAAGCGGCAGCCGATTGCGGTAGAAATTAAAACCACTCATGGAATCGTTGTAGAAGATCCGGCCCGCCACTTCCGGCTCGGTCATGAGTGCATCGACGGGCACGCCGCTGTCGTGCTCCCTAAGATACTGCACTAGCGCCTCCGGCGAGTCCCGGTACGCCGCAACCGCCGGCCAGTCGCAGACCAGACCTCGTAAGATCGCCGGACGTTTGTCAGGCAGCACAACACGACGGATCTCCTCCACCGTCAGGCCCGAGTATTCTTTCACCAGAAGTAGACCTGCAGCGATTGATCGTTGCGGCGCGCTGGTATGTTACTGAGGACCTCGCGATGATCCCGGTAGTTGGCGGTGCTGCGCTCGAGCAAGTTGTCGATTTCCGCAATCCCAAATGTACCTTCGGCGGCGGTCGGCGTGTGCAAGTCGCCGGCGTCCGGAAAGATGCCCATTCCCGCCATGATCGCATACCACGAAAATACCGGATAACCGCGACCGAGCGCCTGCTTACGCACCATCGGCGCGATACTGTTTCCGGACATCCACCGGTTGAGCAGTTCCTTCAACGGCTCAGACAGATTGAGATTCGCAGCATTCGCACGCCAGTAGTCGGTATCTGTCCTGCTATTGGTTTTGTAATGCGTCACGATGTAATCGCGTGTGCCCTCGAAGTGCTCGTTGACCCGGGCGTTGAAGCGCGCCTGCGCCGCCTCGCTTAAGTCCCCCAGTTCCAGGCACTCGACGAAGGCGGTCGCGGTTTGTTGAATGAACAACAATGCCGTCGCCTCCAGGGGCTCGATAAACCCTTGCGACAGGCCGATGGCCACACAGTTTTTGTTCCAGTGCTTGGTCACCCGGCCGATTTTCATCTTCAGATGCCGCGCGGGCGTGTCGGATTCCAGCAACCCTAAGCGCTCGCGAAGTTCGCTCTCCGCTTCGGTAGCGGAGCAAAATTGCGAGCTATAGACATAGCCATTGCCGAAGCGCTGCGTGAGGGGAATTTTCCATGCCCACCCATGTTTCATCGCCTTGGAGACCGTCTCCGAGGGCACGGTGTCGCCGATCGGTGTCGGGATCGCCACAGCCGCATCGTTGAACAAGTTCTCGGAGAAACTGACGTAAGGAGTTTTCAAGGCTTTATCGATGAGCAGTGCCGCGAAGCCGGTACAGTCGACGAACAAGTCCCCGCCGATGATAGTGCCCTCCTCCGTACTGACCGATGCGATGGCCCCATGCTCATCAAGGCTCGCCCGCGTCACATGCGCGACCTGATAGCGCACGCCGCGTTGCACCGCCTTGTTATGCAGGAACTGTCCCAGCAGCACCGCATCGAAGTGATATCCGTGCCAGATATCGAAGGGAAAATGCTCGGCCGGCTTCGGCGCCAAATTCTTGCGTGCCAAGCGCGCCGCAATAAAAAATCGATTTGGATCCGCGCACGCATCCGCCCCTCTCACCCGGGCGTCGGTGTTGTGGACGAACTGAGTCATGGTGAGGTTATCGAGCATCGAGGCGAAGGGGTGAAAGTAGCTCGCGTGTCCTGGTTTACTCGACCAGCCCTCAAAGGTGATGCCGCACTTATAGGTGGCATGGCATTGCGGCATCCACTCTGCTTCTTCGATGTTCAGGCTATCGAAGAAACCTCGCAGCCACGGCGTGGAACCCTCGCCCACCCCGATGATGCCCACCGTGGGCGATTCCACTACCACGATCTCGACGCCGTGTTGAGTCAACGAGCGCGCCAGAATCAACGCCGTCATCCAACCGGCGGTGCCGCCGCCCACCACGACGATTCGACGAACGGTGGGCGGAAGGGCCGATTGCCGCGCTTGCGGGCGCATGGACTCCTGGGCGGATCGATTATAGAGAGTGGCCGTGTCGGTCATTGTTACTCCAAATCAGCTTTGGGCCAGCAGCCCGCGCAAGCGTTGCACCCAATCTTCGGCGCCCCCTGCAGTGAGCAATTGAACTGACTCTGCGCTTAGGTAGGCTACGCCGCGTATACCCAAGGTTTTAAGAGTCCGCTCATCGATGGCCTTGGAATCGATGATCCGCAAGCTTACGCGTCCGGCGAGACTCTCGACGCCGCTTACATTTTTTCGCCCGCCCAAGGCGGCTAGCATGGCGGATGCGTCTTGAGGTCCCGGCGCGGTGGCCGCTGCGGTTCGCACGGCATCGCGGATCTCTCCGGCCACCTGATCCGCGATAGGCCCGAGAACCACCTGCAACCCGCTCGTCCCGGAGCGCAGCAATCCACGTGAGCCCAGGCGTTTCAATGCGGATTCGTCAATCGCGCGGTTATCGACTACACCCAAACGCAACCGAGTGGTGCAGGCTGTCACTTCGGTAAGGTTGCCGGCACCGCCCAGCGCAATAACAAAGGATTCGCCGCGCGGTCCTGCGCTCGCGGCGGCATTGGACTGCGCCGCAATATCGTCGATCTCGCGGCCGGGCGTCGAGAGATTCAACCGCACGATGCAAACGCGAAACACTGCATAGTACAGCAGGAAATAGGCGGCGCCGATCGGAATCAACAGCAGCGGGCGCTGGGCGTGGGTGAAATTAAGAATGTAATCGAAAAGACCGGCGGAAAAACTGAAGCCAAGGTGTACGGCGAATAGATGCATCAAAACCATGGCCAGCCCGGTCGCTATCGCGTGCAGCGCGTACAGCATCGGGGCGAGAAACATGAATGTGAATTCCACCGGCTCGGTGACACCGGTGAGGAACGAGGTCAGACCCAAAGACAGCAGCAACCCTGCCACGCCGGCGCGGCGTTCTGGCCGAGCCGTGTGATACATGGCAAGGCACGCGCCGGGCAGTCCGAACATCATGACGGGGAAGAAGCCCGACATGAATGCGCCGGCGGTGGGATCGCCGGCAAAGAAGCGGTTTAAATCGCCCGTCGCACCGTGATAGTCGCCGATGATGAACCAAGCGAAATTATTGAGAATGTGATGCAGCCCCGTGACGATCAAGATGCGATTCAAGACTCCGTAGGCAAAAAGACCAAGAGAGCCGGCGCCCAAGATGGCCTGACTGGTCGCATCCATGCCCTGCTCGAGAAACGGCCACGACAGCCCGACAATGACGCCCAATACTAATCCCACGAGTCCGCTGATGATGGGCACGAAACGCCGCCCGCCGAAAAAACTCAAATAACTCGGCAGTTCAATGTTGCTGAATCGGTTATAGGCGACGCCGGCGATGATGCCGGACAGCAATCCGACCGGAATGCTGAACTTGGACAGTGAACCGGGCGCCGCGTGCAGCAAGGTCTCCGCCGCTTTCATCGTTACCACGAAGCCGACCAGCGCCGCGAGTCCGGCGGCGCCGTGATTTTCGCGTGCGAGTCCCACTCCCACACCCACTGCAAACAACAGCCCAAGATTGGAGAATATGGCATTGCCGGCCGCAGCCATCGCCGTCCAGTTCAAGAGGTCCGGCTGGCCCAAACGCAGCAGCAATCCGGCGATGGGCAGCACCGCAATGGGCAGCATCAGTGCACGGCCGAGTTGCTGAAAACCCGAAAAGCGAACTGTCATCCGGCATCTCCCTTTTTCCAGGCAGCTTGCTCCACCAAACTGCGTACCTGCGCCGCGGAACCCAACTTCAGACAGCTTTGTGCGAGTTCTTGGCACTGATCGATGCGCAAAGCGCCAATATGACGCTTAAGCGCCGGGATCGCGGCCGGCACAACCGAAAGTTCGCGAATGCCGAGTCCCAATAGCAACGGCACCGCGGTGTGATCGGCCGCCACTCCGCCGCACACCGCCACCGGCTTGCCGGCCTCAGCGGCGGCGGTCCCGGCGGCGGCGATGAGCTGCAGCACGGCCGGATGCAGCGCATCGGTGCGCCGCGCCAGCTCCGAGTGGCCGCGGTCCATGGCGAGCGTGTATTGAGTCAAGTCATTGGTGCCAATGGACAGAAAATCGACCTCGCCCATAAGCGCTGCGGCCGTCAAAGCCGCGCTCGGAGTTTCGATCATGGCACCGAGAGCAATGCGTGGCGCACGGTTCAGCTCGCCTGCCAGCCCGTTGATCATGTGCCGCACGGCCAGTATTTCACCCGGCTCGGTCACCATCGGGATGAGCAGGCGTACGATGCCGAACGGCTTCACACGCAGCGCCGCTCTCAACTGCGAGCGCATCAAATCAGGATAAAGCATGGCGGTTCGTATGCCGCGCATTCCCAGTGCCGGATTCGCCTCGTGCGGCAGCGGCAGATAGCGCAGCGGCTTATCGCCGCCCACGTCCATCATCCTCAGTATCAGCGGCCGGCCACCGAGCGCATTGGCAATACTTTGGTAGACCTCCGCTTGCTCATCCTCGGACGGCGCTGCGTCTCGCCCGATAAAAAGGAATTCCGTGCGCAGCAGGCCGCAACCTTCCGCGCCGTTAGCAACCGCGGCGATCGCATCGCTAATATGCCCCACGTTCGCAAACACCTCGATGCGCGTGCCGTCGAGTGAATGGCACTCTCGGCTCGCCGCTTGTCGAAGAGAAGCCCGGCGCGCCAGCCGCGCCTCCATCGTCGATCTTGCGGCCGCCAGGGCGTCTACGCTGGGCGCGCTGTGCAAAGTACTTTGGTCGGCGTCCACGATGAGCATCCGCCCGTCCGGAACCTTGCGAAGGTCCGCGCCGATACCGATCAGCATCGGTATTTCCATCGCGGCCGCCAGGATGGCGACGTGCGAGGTCGCACCGCCGCCGCTTAAGGCTAGGGCGACCAATCGCCGCCGGTCAAGGGCTGTCAGTTCCGAGGGGAGCAAGTCCTCGGCTAGGAGAACGGCTTGATCCGGCAACGAAAGATGCAATGGTCGCGCCTCACCGGCTAAGGCAAGCAGCACATGCGCCTCCACATCCAACAAGTCATCGGCTCGCTCCCGCAAGCGCGGGTCATCGAGTGCTTCGAGCGCGGCGATCGACTGTCTAATGGCATCGCGCCACGCGTAGCCAGCGCTCTTGCCCGTGGCAATGAGGTCGTATGCACGTTCGTTCAGCGTCGGATCGTCCAGAAACTCAAGATGTGCACCGATGATCTGCTGCCGCGCGCTGCCCCCGGCATTGCCGACGCGTTCCAGCCTGAGCCGCACATTCGATCTGGCTCGATCGAGTTCCTCTCTTTCGCGTGCACTGCCCAAGCCTTGCTCTGCGACCTGGATCTCGCGCCGTTCAATTCGCACAGCCCGGCCAACGGCGTAGCCAGGCACCGCGCACACGCCGGCCAGTTCGCCATCTCCCCGTGCGTGCTCGGCGAGGCGCGGCGCTCGCTCCTCTGCGAGCGGCGTCGGCGCCGAGGCGTGCGTCGACTCCGATCGCATCGCTTCCTCGAGTCCCGCAACGATGGCGGCGATGGCCTGTGCGCCCTCACTACCCTCGGCACGCACAGTCAGTTCATCGCCGTGGTGCACACCGAGGGCCATGATGGCAACAATGCTGCGAGCATCAGCGTAGCGACCGTGAGCGGCGAGGGAGATTTTCGTGTTAAAAGCTTTGGCACTCCGTGCCAGCAGTGCCGCCGGCCGGGCATGCAATCCCTGGCGCAATGAGACTACGAGCACGCGATGACCGCCCCCTGCAGCGTCGGGTGCGGTTGGCCGCGTCGCCCCGGGTCGCGATGCATCGTTGTTCACCTCGAATAACAAGTCGCCCGCCTTCACCAACCCGGGGGCGCGGCGATTCTGCAGCGTGACCCCATCGGAGGTCACGACGATGGGCGTCATCAAGCTCTTCGCACCACGGGCCGCGACGTCGAGATCAAAGCGGATGAGTTCATCGCCCGCGCCAATTTTGTCGCCCGGCTTGACTCGTGCCTCAAATCCGCGGCCGCCGAGTTGCACGGTGTCGATGCCGATATGAATTAGCACATCGATGCCCTGCGGGCTGCGAATCGATACCGCATGGCCGGTCTGCGGCAGCGTCACGACTTCCCCATCGCAGGGGGCCACGAGAGTTCCGCTAGTCGGATCGATGGCGAGACCATCGCCCAGCATGCGACCGGCAAACACCGGATCAGGCACCTCTTGCAGAAGCGTGCACCACCCGTCGAAAGGCGCCAAGATTGATAGGATCGACATCTGCCCTCTACTCCCGAAGCTCGATCCAGTCGAGCACCCAGAAAGGATCGAGCCGCGGCCGCGCGAACCGCAGGCACAGATCATGCCGCCCTGGGAGGCGCGGCAGTTGCAGTGCAGGCAGAATCATCACGCCCCGGGCAGCGGCGGCCGGCGCCAGCGGCAGCACGGCGCGTGCCGGCGTGTCACAGCCGTCGAGATGAATTTCCAGTTCGCCCTCCGGCGTGCGTGCGTCGCCGACTCGAATCTTGGCGGCATCCTCGCCGATTTCATAATTGAAGGGCACGCGAGCCACAGCGGCAACGATGCTGGGGCCTGACGACAAGTCGGCGCCGCGATCGATCCAGCAGGGATTCATGATGTCGACGGCGACCGGGTGAGCCGCGCCGGCCGGATCCAGCAACAGGCCGATCGCGTTACTGCACAATTCCAGTTCGCGACTGTCCCGGCGTCGAGCCGCTTGGGCGTCGAGGCGGATTACCCGGGTGCGCGAGGCCATGTCGGCGCCGACGAAAGCGGCAGAGTGAACCTCGCTCCCTATCGGTAGGATCAACGGCGCTGCATAGCGCGTGCTTTGCGCCGCAGGCTCGGTACCGGCCAACGTGTAGCGTAGGTCACCCACACCGCCGCCATCGCTGCGTGACTGATTAGACAGCACCAGGGAGAAAGAGTCGGCGTTGCTAGACAACTGCACCGCCGGCGCGAAGACGCTGTCGGCGTAATTCAGGCCCGATGCCCGATAACGGGCGAGCATGGGTACCAGCCGCTCGAGGAAATCGGGCCAGCTACGATCAGATGGGGCCGACCAGCCCACTTCGGCGAGCGCCGCCGCGCG
>JANYAD010000008.1 GCA_025355165.1 Gammaproteobacteria bacterium
CTCACCGACGAGAGCGCGCGCGCCAGGTCCTTCGACAGGTTGCTGATCTGGCTGACCTTGACGCCCGCCGCCGGGCGCAGCTCGAAACGCGTGATGACCGGGCCCGGCAGCACCGCCACGACCTCGACGTCGATGCCGAAATCGCGCAGCTTGATCTCCACCAGCCGCGACATGGCTTCCAAGGCTTCATCGGAGTAGGACTGCTCGCGCGTGCCCGGTTCATCGAGCAAGGACAGCGCCGGCAATTCGCTGGACTTAGGCGCGTCGAACAAGGGCACCTGGCGCTCGCGTTCGACCCGGTCGCTTTTTTGCGGTAGCGGTGCCGGCGCCTCGATGCGCGGCGGCGGACGGCTGGCGACTTTTTTCTGCTCCTCGCGCACGACTTCCTGCCGCGCTTGCTTGCGCAGTTGACCGGAGGCCAGCTCACGCCGCTGCTCCAGCCGGGTGCGCATCCACTCGACGGTGCGCAGCACCGCCGCGCCCAGTTGGTCCATCATCTGAAACCAGGAGACCCCCAAAAACAGCGCCACCCCGGCGAGCCATAATCCCAGCAACAGCAGTGTGGCACCGAGAAAACTCAAGGCCCGGGCGCTGCCGCCACCTGCCAGCGAGCCCAGCACGCCCCCGGCGGTATTGGGCAGCGCCGCGCCGCTCCAGTGCAGCGTGGCGAGGCCGCAGCTGGTGGCCAGTGTCAAAACAAATCCCGCTGCGCGCAGCAAACTGTTCATCCTTGAACGCGCATCGGGCAAGGCTTGATCTTTGTGCACCAGCCAGCCGGCATAGGCGAGCATCACCGGAAAAAGGTATGCCGGGCGTCCAAATAGAAACAGAAAAAAACCCGCGAGCCATGCGCCCACCGGTCCGATCCAGTTGCCGACGGGTCCGGGCTCCCCCGTATCGGAAAAACCAGGATCATGGGGATGATAAGAAAGCAGCGCCAGCAGCAACAGCAACGCGAGCGCGCCGAGCACCCATAGCGTACCTTCGCGCAGCGAGCGGGCAACGGCCGCAGAGAGTTTCAACTTTGGCTTGCCCTTCTTCGGCGCAGCGCTATCCGCTAGATCTAGACCTTTAATGATGAATACTTCTTAACTGATTGAATAGTATGCGATAGTAACCCGTAGAACCTGAAGCAACAAGATCGGGGTCGTTTGTCGAGCGGACTTGCCGGAACTGGCTGGAGCCCACAGATTTACTTACCATGGGTCAGCTAACCTTTTACGGCCGCCGGCGTCCAACAGTCGGCGTCTATTCACGACGAGAGGCAAATTATACATGAGCGTTGTCATGCACAGTCGTCTGCTGATCTTAGGCTCCGGGCCTGCAGGCTACACCGCTGCCGTGTACGCGGCCCGCGCGAATCGCAGTCCGGTACTCATCACCGGCCTGGAACAGGGTGGGCAGCTCATGACCACTACGGATGTGGATAACTGGCCCGGCGACGTCCATCACCTGCAGGGGCCGGCACTGATGGAGCGCATGCGCCTGCATGCCGAGCGCTTCAAGACCGAGATCGTGTTCGATCATATCAATCGGGCGGAGTTGCGCCACCGGCCGTTGCGCCTGTTCGGGGACAATGGCGAGTACACCTGCGATGCATTGATCATCGCCACCGGGGCGTCCGCTCAATACTTAGGACTGCCCTCGGAGGAGACTTATCGCGGTAAAGGCGTCTCCGCGTGCGCCACTTGCGACGGCTTTTTTTATCGCGGCAAAACCGTCGTGGTCGTCGGGGGCGGAAACACCGCCGTGGAGGAGGCCTTGTACCTCACCAACATTGCCTCGCACGTGACGCTGGTGCACCGGCGCGACAAGCTTCGCGCCGAGAAAATCTTGCAGGACCGCCTATTTGCGCTCACCGCCGCCGGCAAGGCCGAGATCATTTGGAATCATACGGTGCAGGAAATATTAGGCGATGAATCGGGCGTGACCGGGGTGCGTCTGCGTGCCGGCGCGGGGGGAGCCACCCGCGCTTTGAACGCCCATGGTGTCTTCATCGCCGTGGGGCACATACCCAACACGCAGCTATTCGAACACCAATTGGAAATGCGCGGCGGTTATATCGTGGTCAACGGTGGCCTGGAGGGGGGGGCCACGGGTACCAGCATCCCCGGCGTCTTTGCGGCAGGCGATGTCGCAGATCATGTGTATCGTCAGGCCGTCACCTCCGCGGGTACCGGCTGCATGGCAGCACTCGACGCCGATAAGTATCTGGAACGGATCGAGGCCGACACTCAGGTGGCGCCGCGTGCTGCCCACGCGTGACTGCCGGGAGAGCGCGTTTTCTTAGCAGTATTGCGCAGGTCGACGCGCGCAGCTGGAATGCCCTCGCAGGCGCATCTGAACCCTTCTTGCGGCACGAATTTCTATCCGCCTTGGAGCAATCCGGATGCGTCGCGCCCCGCACCGGCTGGACGCCCCAGCATCTGCTGCTCGAAGATGCGAAGGGTGTCGCGGTGGCGGCCATGCCGCTGTTTCTTAAATCTCATTCCCGCGGCGAATTCGTGTTCGATTTTGCTTGGGCCGGAGCCTATGCAGAGCACGGCCTTAAATACTACCCAAAATTATTGACCGCCGTGCCGTTCACGCCCGTTTGCGGACCCCGCATGCTCATCAGCAAGGAGGTCAATGCCGCGGCCACGGTTCGCACCCTGGTGGCCACCATGCTTCAGTATGTCAAAGACGAGCGACTGTCGTCTTGGCACGTGCTGTTCCCCTCCGAGGATACGGCCGCCGCCTTGAACGATGCAGGTCTGATATTGCGCCGCGACTGTCAGTTTCACTGGTACAACCAGGGTTACCAGTGCTTCGAGGCATTCCTGGCGACATTCACTGCGGAGAAGCGAAAAAAAGCCAAACGCGAACGCCGCCGAGTGGCCGAAGCCGGCATCGAATTCGACACCTTGCATGGCGGGGAGATGACCGCGCCCTTATGGGACATCGTCTTTGAATTTTATGCCGATACCTTTCATCGGCACGGTCATGAGCCCTACCTCAACCTCGATTTCTTCAAACGCATCGGTAAGACGATGCCCGCTGAACTCATGCTCAAGGTGGCGCGCATCGGTTCGCAACCCATCGCGGTGGCCATATTCTTTGTGGGTGCCGAGGCGCTGTACGGCCGTTATTGGGGCGCCGGGGGCAACTTTCACAGTTTGCATTTCGAGGCTTGCTACTATCAGGGAATTGAATATTGCATCGAGAAGCAACTGCAACGCTTCGAGCCGGGCACGCAAGGGGAGCACAAAGTTCCGCGCGGATTCGTCCCTTCCCTGACTCATTCGGCGCATTTCATCGCGGACCCGCGATTTGCCGCGGCAATTCGGGATTATGCGCAGCGCGAGGCGCGCGGTGTTGACCATTACGCGGCTGCGGTGAACGAGCATGTGCCCTATCATCGGGCGCCGGATGAGGAGTTGCAGCTCTGACCAGACTGGTTTGGCTGGGGGAGCAGAGCGATCCGAATTGGTTTCCGCCGTTGGATCAGGCACTGCGTGAGCCCGCGGGCTTGCTCGCTGCGGGGGGCGATCTTAAGCCTGCCAGACTGCTCGCCGCTTACGAACGCGGCGTGTTTCCCTGGTATTCGGCTCAGCAACCCATCCTGTGGTGGTCGCCGGATCCGCGCATGGTGCTGTTCCCCGCTGAATTCAAACGCTCGCGCAGCTTGAGCAAGACCTTGCGCCACGGCCCTTTCCGCACCGCCCTTGACCAGGCCTTCAGCGCGACCATTCGCGGCTGCGCTGCGCCGCGCCGCTCAGGCCCTGAGACCTGGCTGAACCAGGACATGATCGAGTCCTACGCTGAACTGCACGAACTGGGATTCGGTCACTCGGTCGAGACCTATCGCGCCGACAGCCTTGTCGGGGGCTTGTACGGTATTCAGTTGGGGCAGGTATTCTTCGGAGAATCGATGTTCAGTCTCGAACGCGATGCGTCCAAAGTAGCCCTGGCCCGCTTGGTGCAGGAGTGTCTTGCGCGCGACATCAAGCTGATAGACTGCCAGGTAGCCAGCCCGCATTTGGGCGGTTTAGGTGCGCGCGAGGTCTCGCGCAGCGAGTTTGTGTCGCTGCTTCGCCGCTACGCTTGCCGGGTGCCGTCAGGAAAATGGCTTTCGCAAGCTCAGTAAATTGCATTAGCAGGGTGCTTTATGCACAATGCGCGCGGTTTCCCGCATACCACAAGGACGCATGTCAAAAGAAGAGGCCATTCAATTCGAGGGCGAAGTCGTCGAGACTCTGCCCAATACGACATTTCGCGTCAAACTCAAGACGGGCCATGTAGTTACCGCGCATATCTCAGGCAAGATGCGAAAAAACTACATTCGAATACTCACTGGCGATCAGGTCACCGTTGAGATGACTCCATACGATCTGACCAAGGGCCGCATCGTTTATCGAGGCCGCTAGGCCTCCAACCTTTAAGCGCTGCCCTCGTGCGAGAGCAGCGCCGGTTGATCTGCGCCGCGCGTCACCAGCTTGAGCTTCTCTCCGTCATCGCTCAAGGACACCTCAACGTGGCCGCCATTGACCAGCTTGCCGAACAGCAATTCCTCGGCGAGCGGACGCTTGATGAATTCCTGAATGATGCGCGCCATCGGACGGGCACCCATCTTCGGATCATAACCGCGCTTTGCGATCCAACGCCGCGCCGGCTCGTCCACTGAAATCGAGACGCCCTTCTGTTCCAACTGCGCCTCGGCCTCGACCAAGATCTTGTCCACAACTCGCTCGATCGTATCCTGATCCAATGAACCGAACTGAATGACGGCATCCAGACGATTGCGGAATTCCGGGGAAAACAAGCGGCGAATCGCCTCCATGCCGTCCGCCCCGCTATCCGAGTGGGTGAACCCGATGCTGGGCCGGCTCATCTCGAAAGCTCCTGCGTTGGTGGTCATGACGATGATGACGTGCCTGAAATCGGCCTTGCGCCCATTGTTATCGGTCAAGGTGCCATGATCCATGACCTGCAACAGCAGGTTGAACACATCCGGGTGCGCTTTTTCAATCTCATCGAGCAGCAGCACGCAGTGCGGGTGCTTGGCGATGGCTTCGGTCAACAGGCCGCCTTGATCGAAACCGACGTAGCCCGGCGGCGCGCCGATCAAGCGCGACACCGTATGGCGCTCCATGTACTCGGACATGTCGAATCGGACGAACTCCACGCCCATGGCGATGGCCAACTGCCGGGTGACTTCCGTCTTGCCCACGCCGGTCGGACCGGAGAACAGGAACGAGCCCACCGGCCGTCGCTGATCGCCCAACCCTGAGCGGGACATTTTAATCGCCGCGGATAACGCCTCGATGGCCTTGTCCTGACCGAATATCGTCAATTTCAAGTTCCGTTCCAGGTTCTTCAGCACATCCCGATCGGATAACGAGACGTTCTTCGGAGGAATCCGCGCAATTCGCGCCACCACATTTTCGATCTGAGTCACGGTCACGGACGATGCGCGTTTCTCGACCGGCTGCAAACGCAGGTTCGCTCCTGCTTCGTCAACTACGTCGATGGCCTTGTCCGGCATGTGACGATCGTTGATGTGGCGTGCCGCTAACTCAGCGGCCGCACGCAGCGCGTCATCTTCATACTTGATGCCGTGATGCTCTTCGTAGCGCGATTTCAGCCCGCGCAGGATGTCCACGGTGTCTTGCACCGACGGTTCCGTGATGTCGATCTTTTGGAATCTCCGCGCCAGTGCATGGTCCTTCTCGAAAATCCCGCGATATTCGTTGTAGGTCGTCGATCCAATGCAGCGCAATTCGCCGTTTGCCAGCGCCGGCTTGATCAGATTGGACGCATCCATGACGCCGCCGGAGGCGGCGCCCGCGCCGATCACGGTGTGAATCTCATCGATAAAAAGAATCGCGCCCGGTTGCTTCTTGACCTCTGCGAGCACCGCTTTGAGGCGCTTCTCGAAATCGCCGCGGTACTTGGTGCCCGCCACGAGCGAGCCCATATCGAGCGAGTAAATGGTCGCATCCAGCAGTACGTCCGGCACCTGATTCTCGACGATCATCCGCGCGAGGCCCTCGGCAATGGCCGTCTTGCCCACTCCGGCCTCTCCGACGTAGAGGGGATTGTTCTTGCGCCGGCGGCACAGAATCTCGATGGTACGTTCGACCTCGAGCTTGCGCCCGATCAAAGGATCGATCTTTCCCTTGCGCGCGGAGTCATTGAGATTGGTGGCATATTTCTCCAGCGCATTACCACTGCCGTCTCCCTCGCGCTCCGTGTCGGGCGAAGCGGCCGAGTCGTCGCGTTCGCTGCGTTCCTCGCCTCCGGCCTTCGAGAGGCCATGCGCAATGAAATTGACGACATCGAGGCGCGAGACATCCTGCATGCTGAGCAAGTAGGCGGCGTGCGACTGCTTCTCGCTGAAGATCGCCACCAGCACATTGGCCACGGTGACTTCTTTTTTACCGCTCGACTGCACGTGGAACACGGCGCGCTGCAGCACTCGTTGGAAGCCCAACGTGGGCTGCACGTCCCGATCCTCGCCCGCCGGCAGACGCGGCGTGGTTTGATCGATAAATTGTTTAAGCTCGGTCTTGAGCTTGGCGGTATCGGCCCCGCAAGACTTCAGGATCTCTCGAACTTTCGGTGTGTCCACGATCGCGAGCAACAGGTGCTCGACGGTCATGAATTCATGCCGCGCCTCGCGCGCACCGGCGAATGCATCATTCAAACAAAATTCAAGTTCTTGACTTAGCACTTTACGCCTCTTCTAGCGTTGCCATCAGCGGATGCTGATGTTGTCGCGCGTACGCGATCACCTGAGCCACCTTGGTCTCTGCAATTTCATAAGTGAAGACGCCGCACACTCCTTTACCTTTGGTATGGACCTCCAGCATAACCCGAGTAGCTTTGGTACGGTCCATCGAGAAGAACCGCTGCAGGATGTCGACCACGAACTCCATCGGAGTGTAGTCGTCATTAATCAGAACTACTTGATAGAGAGGCGGTCTTTTGAGCTTGGGCGCCGCTTCCTCGACGATTAAGCTCGTTCCGTCCCGCCCGCGTTCAATGTCACTCATGAGTTATCAGTTTATAGGGCGCGTTTGACCGCATTACAAGACATGGAAAGCCAAACCCGGCCGCAATCGTTTTAGGGATACCCGCCGCCTATGCCTGTCGCCGATCGCTGTCACTTGACTTTAATAAGGAAAAACAAATGCTTGAGCGCTCCCGCGCAGAGCCCGTATGATTGCCGGCACGGTTAACATGATTGACACACGCAGAAACGAATTGCTCCCCAAGTTGCAAGCCAATGGACCTAGGCTCGCATCCCTGATCTTCGCTGCGCTGATCCTCTTACAACTGCTGCAGATCGGCTATTCGCTGCTGTCAAAACCATTGAAGTCGCCGCAACCGGTGCTAAGCGCGCCGGCGCCGCGCCCGCCCCGTCCGGGAGTCGACATTCAAACGGTGGTGTCGGCCCATCTGTTCGGTGTCCCGGCGCCTGACCTCGCCCAGAACCCGGACAACGCGCCGCAAAGCTCCGCGAATCTCATTCTCGCCGGGACTATTGCCAGTCAGGACCCGAAGCGGGGTGTTGCCATCGTCAGCGACGCCGGTGGCCCCTCAAAGGTCTATGCGGTGGGTGAGCGTATCAGCGGCGCCGTCCTACACTCGGTTTATCTCGACCACGTCATCCTGGATCGCGGCGGGGCGTTGGAAACATTGCTGTTGCCGCGCCAGCTGCCTCCCTCCAGCCATCCCATCGCTGCGGTACCGGCGCGCCGCCCAGGCGCCGATCCGCGCACCGTCGCCGCCGTCGACAATATAAGACGAATGGTCACCCAGGATCCCAGCATTCTCGACCAGGTCATGCGAACCGTGCCCTCTTATGACAACGCTGCAGGCAAACTGAGAGGCTTTCGTGCTTATCCGGGACGAAATAGGGCGATATTCAACAAGTTGGGCCTGAAAGCAGGTGACCTGGTGACTGCCATCAACGGCACACCGCTGGATGACCCGCAACGCAGTCAGGATGTCTTCAATACGATCCAAACCTCGGATCACGTAACCGTTACCGTCGAACGCGGCGGCCAGAAACAGGACATTACTTTGAACATTGCACAAGTAGCGGCGCAGGCAACCAAGGAGTTGGAGAGCGAGTCGAGCAGCGGTGCGCCGAGTTCCCCGCCGCCCAGCAATTCGGCAAATCCGGAACAATAAAAATGCAAACGAATAGCGGCCAGCGCGGTCGAAGCCGTGCACTATGCGAGCAC
>JANYAD010000031.1 GCA_025355165.1 Gammaproteobacteria bacterium
CTGCTCGAGCACATGATGTTCAAGGGCAGCGAGGGCTTCAATGATCCCAAGGGGAACAGCATCAAGCAGTTGCTCGAGCGGGTGGGTGGTCAATTCAATGCCAGCACCTCCGCCGATCGCACCAGCTATTTTGCGACCATCGGGCGCGAGAGCCTCGAGAGCTATATTGCGGTCGAGGCTGACCGTATGCGCCATCTGTGGCTGCGCGAGTCCGATCGGCAAGCTGAAATGACGGTGGTGCGCAACGAATACGAGCGCGGAAAGAACGATCCGGAGAGCGACTTATTGGACGAGGTCAACGCCGCCGCCTACGTGGCGTTGCCCTACCATCATCCGACAATTGGCTGGAAAAGCGACATCGAACACCTGCCCATAACCCGGTTGCGTGAGTTCTACGACACCTTTTATTGGCCCAACAATGCGACCATTACCGTGGTCGGTGATTTTGACACCGAGCCGCTGTTGGCGTTGATCAAGAAATATTACGGCGTTTATTCTCATTCCCCGTCACCTATTTCCACGATTTACACCGAGGAACCGGCGCAAAGCGGCGCGCGCCGCGTGACGGTGAAGCGCCCGGGCGAACTGGGCACGATCATTGTTGCGCACAAGGTGCCGAGCGGCAGGGACGCTGACCAGCCCGCCCTAGAGATGCTCGATGCCATCTTAAGCTCCGGCAAAAACGCGCGTCTATACCGCGCTCTGGTCGATCAAGGACTGGCTTTGACCGCAGGAGCCGGCACGTATCTTCATCGAGATTTATCCCTGCACGCGCTCTATGCAGCGCTGACGCCAGGCACCAGCCATGATGAAGTAGAGAAGGCGCTATGGGCGGAGATCAACAAGATAAAAAGCACCGGCGTCACCGCCGCTGAGGTGGCAACCGTGAAGCAGCAGTACATCGCCGAGGATGCCTACAAGCGTGATGGAACCGCCGCGGTTGCCGGCGAAATGAGCGAATGGATTGGTCTCGGCGATTGGACGCTGTACGTGACCTTTGCGCAGAAGGTGCAGCAAGTCACCGCCGCCGATGTACAACGCGTCGCCAAACAATATTTCGCTGCGGACCAAAGCACCACCGGCTGGTTTGTACCCGTGCCGAAACCGGAGAAGGGTTCGTGATTCGCGCCCGCGCTATCGCACTGTTGATACTCGGCACTGCCGTGCTGGCCCAGGCCGCCGCGGCAGGCATGTCGGATCAGGCGCATCGCTCGAAGATCAATGGCATCGATTTGATCACCTATCACAGCAACGTGAAGGATGTGATCGTCATTCTGGCTGCTTTGCCGGCCGGCGATGCCATGGCTGAATCCGGGAATATTGCCATTCCGACGCTTTCCGCAATGATGCTCGATCGAGGCACCAAGGCGCTCGATAAGTTCGCGATCGCCGAGAAGTTGGACAATGTCGGGGCGGAAATTGGCTTCAACGTGGGCGTGGAATCTCTTGGGGTACAAGCAAAGTGCCTGAAGAAGGACCTGGCTCTGATTATCGAGACGATCGCGGCGGAATTGCGCACCCCTGCGTTGCAGGTGTCGGAGTTCAACAAGGCGAAACAACAGTTCATCGGCGAGCTGGAGGCTTCGGCACAGGACACCGGTGCGCGCGCGGCTGAGGCGTTCAACCGCAGCATATTTCCTGCCGGCCATCCCAATCATTCCCATACGCTGGACGAATACCGCGCGGCAGCAGGTAGCGCGACCATCGATGAGATTAGGACCTTTCAGGCGAAGTACTACGGTCCTGCGCATATGACGCTGGTCATCGTGGGCGATGTTTCCGATGCCGACGCGCGCGTCGAAATAAACAAAGCCTTTGCGGGGTGGAGCGGCGGCCAAGACTACGTTCGTCCCGCCGCACCCGCCGCCAGTCCGGCCGCGGCCCAGATCAACGTGCCGCTTGCCGATAAGCCGAGCGTAACCATGATGCTCGGACAGGCGACTGGGCTTCGCTACAGTGATCCGGATGGACTGGCTTTGAATCTGGGCACCGCCATCCTCGGGCGCGGCTTTACCGGCAGACTGATGCAAACGGTGCGCGACAAGGAAGGCCTGACTTACAACATCGGTGCCGGCGTGCGAGACGATACCGTCGTCGACGGCGCATGGGAGATTTCTGCCAGTTTTGCACCGAGCTTGTTGTCTAAGGGGGTCGAGGCGGCTCGCCGCGAGGTCGCCAAATGGTGGCAGGAGGGCGTCACCGAGCAGGAACTTAACGCGCGTAAGCAGGGGATGATCGGCAGCTACTCAGTAGGATTATCGACAACCACGGGCTTGGCGCAGACCCTCTTGGTGAACACACAGCGCGGCTACGATCCGAGCTGGCTCGATGAGTATCCGAAGGCTCTTAAAGCGCTCACCGCCACTCAGGTCAACGCTGCCATCAAAAATCACCTCAATCCCAGCACCATGATATTGGTGGAGGCGGGCAGCGTTCAGGTGCCTAAGTAGTCCTTCTTGCCAATCTCCAGTCCCGCCTGTCTCAAGATATCGTAGGCCGTGGTGAGATGAAAAAAAACATTCGGCAGCACGTGAGTCATCAGATACGGCAACCCTTGCATGCTCTTGCTGGAGGTTCGAGTCTGCCAGGTTATGGTTCTGTCTTCCGATCCTTCGAACCGTTGCGGGCTTAAAGATTCCAGGTAAGCCACGGTCTTGCGGGTATTGGCAATCCATTCAAGGAGCGTCTTATCCTTGCCGTCGAAGCTCGGCACTTCAACCCCAGCGAGCCGTGCGGCCCCGCCGCCGGCGATGTCATTCGCGATATAGATCTGCATGCTCAAGGGCAGCATGTCGGGAATTAGCCGTGTATTTAACAACACCGCCGGATCAATTTTGCGGGCCGCTGCATGCGCTTGCGCCTTTTCAAGAATTGCGGCAAGGCTGGTCAATGCGCGGCCGCAGGGGAGTATGGTCGCTTGATGCATCGTAAGTGTCATGTTCATGCCGCCTTAGGTGTCGCCGCGAGTTGCCGCAGCACGTACTGTAGGATTCCGCCGTGTTGGTAGTAGTCGAGTTCCTTCGGCGTGTCGATGCGCAAGCGCACCTCGAATTCGATCACCTTGCCGGCGTCGGATTTCGCGCTGACGATGACGAATTTTGCCGCGCCCCGATTCAATCCGAGGATTGAGAAAGTCTCCCTGCCTGTCAAACCCAAGCTCTGCGCGCTTTGTCCTTCCTTGTATTGCAGCGGCAGTACGCCCATGCCGATCAAATTCGAGCGGTGAATCCGTTCAAAGCTCTCGGCGATCACCGCTCTAACGCCCAGCAGCATCGTGCCCTTGGCCGCCCAATCGCGAGAGCTGCCGGTGCCGTATTCCTTGCCCGCGAGAATCACCAGTGGCGTGTTGCTTTCCTTGTACCTGACCGATGCGTCGAAAATCGACAGCTGCTCGCCGCTCGCAATATGCAGTGTCACGCCGCCCTCCGTTCCCGGCAACAGCAAGTTGCGCAGCCGTATATTGGCGAATGTGCCGCGCATCATCACCTCATGATTTCCGCGTCTCGCGCCATAAGAGTTGAAATCCGCGGGCTGCACCCCCTGCGCCATGAGATATTTCGCCGCTGGTCCGGAGTTGGAAATGTTACCGGCCGGGGAAATATGATCGGTCGTGACCGAATCGCCGAGCATGGCCAGCGCGCGCGCACCTTGGATGTCGTGCAGCGGCGCGGGGGTCATGGTCATGCCATCGAAATAGGGCGGATTCTTGACGTACGTGGAGTTGCTATCCCATGAATAAATTTTACCCGCGGGCGTCTGAATCGCCGCCCAATTGGCATCGCCCAAGAAGACATTGGCATAGCCTTTCTTGAACATCGCCGAATCGACCGAGGAGGCCACGGCCACCGCGACATCCTGCGCGCTGGGCCAGATGTCCTTGAGATACACCGGCTTGCCGTTTTTACCGGTACCGAGCGCTTCGGTAGTGATATCGATATTCAGACTGCCGGCGAGGGCATAGGCGACCACCAGGGGTGGAGAGGCCAAAAAATTCATTTTGATCTCAGGATGCACGCGTCCTTCAAAATTACGATTGCCCGACAGCACCGAGCAGGCTACGACATCCGCGCTCCTCACCGCCTCGGAGATCTGCGGTTTCAAGGGACCGGAATTCCCAATACATGTGGTGCAGCCGTAGCCGACGGTATAGAACCCGAGCGCTTCCAAATCCTTTAAAAGGCCCGCTTTGGTCAGATAATCCGTAACGACGCGCGAGCCGGGAGCGAGCGAAGTTTTAACCCAGGGCTTTGAGGAAAGACCCCTGCTCAGCGCGTTGCGCGCCAGCAGACCTGCGGCGATGAGTACCGCGGGATTCGAGGTGTTCGTGCAACTGGTGATGGCCGCGATCAATACCGCGCCATCCTTCACTTCGAAGTTGTGCGCGCCGACTTGGGCCATCGCACTACCGGTGGCTTGAGGGAACTTCTGCGTACGTTCCTCAGCCATCTTCTTAACGCTGCTCTCATACACGGCTTTGGCGTTTCGCAGCGGCACGCGGTCTTGTGGACGCTTAGGTCCGGCAAGCGAGGGTTCTACGGTGGACAGATCCAGTTCCACGACATCGGTGTAGTCCGCCGCCGGTGCGCCATCGATCCGCCAAAAGCCCTGCGCTTTCGCGTAAGCCTCGACTAAGGCAACTTGTTCTTGAGGCCGACCGGTCAGTTCAAGGTAGCGAATGGTCTCCTCGTCGATAGGAAAAATCGCACACGTGGAACCGAATTCGGGCGACATGTTTGCGATTGTGGCCCGATCGGCGAGCGGCAAGCCCTTAAGGCCATCGCCGAAGAATTCAACGAACTTGTCGACCACACCCTTCTTGCGCAAAATCTCGGTCACGGTGAGGACTAAGTCGGTGGCTGTGGTTCCGGGCGGCAGCGCGCCGCTCAACTTGAAACCGATCACCTGCGGAATCAACATGGTGACCGGCTGACCCAACATCGCCGCTTCCGCTTCTATGCCGCCGACTCCCCAGCC
>JANYAD010000033.1 GCA_025355165.1 Gammaproteobacteria bacterium
GCCGTTGGGAGTTCATGTGCAAACCGTACCTGATGTCGAGCAGCTCGTGACCGGCAGCGCCGATTTGACGGATTTGCGTGAAGTCGATGTATGCGATTTGTTGGGGCGGGATGCGGTGCCTCCGAAGCCCGGGTTGTTCGATGCTTGTATCCGCGATCGAGTGGTTATGGTCACCGGCGCGGGAGGATCCATCGGATCGGAGCTGTGCCGCCAAATCATCGGCCTGAGTCCTAAGCGCTTGGTATTGTTCGAGATGTCGGAATTGGCGCTGTACAACATCGAGCGGGAACTGCGTGCCATAGCCGACAAGAATACGCCGCAAGTCGAGTTGGTTGGACTGATTGGAAACGCGCATGACCGGTTTCGCGTTCGCGACATTTTGACCGCGTACCGCGTGCAAACCGTGTATCACGCCGCGGCCTATAAACATGTGCCCATCGTTGAGCAAAACGTGATCGAGGGCATTAACAACAATGTGATTTCGACATGGCATGCAGCGGAGGCTGCACACGAGGCGGAGGTCGAGACCTTTGTGCTGGTTTCGACCGATAAAGCGGTCAACCCTACCAACGTCATGGGCGCGACCAAGCGCTTTGCCGAGATCGTCCTTCAGGGTTTGCAGCGTCGCGGCAGCAAGACTCGATTTTGCATGGTGCGCTTCGGTAACGTTTTGGCTTCCTCGGGATCGGTGGTGCCATTGTTCAACGAGCAGATCAAGGCGGGGGGACCCGTTACGGTGACTCACCCTGAGGTGATCCGCTACTTCATGACCATCCCCGAGGCCGCACAGCTGGTGATCCAGGCGGGCTCGATGGCGGAAGGTGGCGATGTCTTCGTGCTGGACATGGGCAAACCGGTGCGAATCGGCGATCTTGCGCGACGCATGATCCACCTTGCCGGCCTGACTGTACGGGACGAAAAACATCCGGAAGGTGACATCGAGATCTCCTATACGGGGTTGCGTCCCGCGGAAAAGCTCTATGAGGAGCTTCTCATCGGCAATAACGTGACTGGTACCCAGCATCCGATGATTCTTCGCGCCATCGAACATTCCCTGCCGTGGGATCGCGTGCAGGAATTGCTGAACGAGGTCATGGCAACCATGAGCCGGTTTGACTGCCAGCGCTCTTTGCAGCTCTTGAGCGATGTGGTCGCGGAATACACCCCAGCGCCGCAGCCGCATGATTTGGTGTGGGCGCGTCAGTGCACCATGGCCATCGACGATCGCAAGGTGACCAGCCTTAAAGCCCGACGAGTTGCTAGAATTGGCACGCCGACGGATAGCGCCAGGCCGAGTTAATTCTTTAAAGACCCCTCGGGAGTGAATTTGGCAAACGGGACGATTCTAGTCGCCGGCGGTGCCGGCTACATTGGCAGTCATGTCGTAAGACAATTGGGAGAAGCCGGCGAGCGCGTCGTCGTTCTCGACAACCTGACCAAAGGCTTCAAGCAAGCAGTAACGACCGGCGAGCTCATTGTTGGCGATGTGGGTGACTATCCGTTGGTGTCGCGCCTGCTGGCGGAGCATCAAGTCGATACGGTGATGCATTTTGCCGCCCATACCGTGGTGCCGGAATCCGTTGCGCTGCCGCTAAAATACTACGGCAACAACACCTGCGCTACGCGTAGCCTGCTGCAGGCGTGCATCGAAAACCACGTGAAAAACTTTGTATTTTCTTCAACCGCGGCCGTGTACGGAATCCCGCCCGACGGCTATGCCGGCGAAGAAACGCCCACCAATCCCATCAACGCTTACGGTACCTCCAAGCTGATGAGCGAGTGGATGCTGCGGGACGTTGCCGCGGTGAATCCTCTGCGCTACATCGCCCTGCGTTACTTCAACGTAGCCGGTGCCGATCCCAAAGGGCGCATCGGCCAGGCTACGCCCGGGGCGACACTGCTTACCAAGGTAGCGTGCGAGGCGGTGGTGGGAAAACGCTCCCATGTGTCGCTGTACGGTACCGACTACCCGACCCCGGACGGCACGGGCGTGCGCGATTATCTGCATATCGAGGATCTGGCCGCCGCCCACCTGAATGCTCTGAGTTATTTGCGTACGGGGGGCACATCGACCACCGTAAATGTGGGCTACGGGCATGGTTATTCGGTGCGCGAGGTGCTGCGCATGGTGGAGAAGATTGCCGGCAAGCCGTTGGTGATTCGCGAGGAGGCGCGCCGAGCCGGGGATCCCGCCTATTTGGTGGCGCGGGCCGAGCGCGTGCGCAGTGTTCTCGGTTGGAAGCCGCAATACGATGACTTGGCCGCCATCGTGTCAAGCTCGCTGTCTTGGGAGCAACGCCTGCAAAAGGAACCCTGGACCTAACGGAACCCTACACCTGACTGATGTGCGCGAATTGCATTCAATCCGCGGGACTTCCGTCAGCGTGAAATCCTCGTAAGGCAAGCCGTAAGCGCCTTTACTTGAGGCGGCAAAGCCGCTAGGCTTTCGCGCTCTTTTCCCAGTTAAATCAGAAGATTAGCATGCGAATTACGATTTTCGGCTCAGGCTACGTGGGCCTGGTCACGGGCGCCTGTCTCGCCGATGCGGGTAATCACGTCCTGTGCGTGGATGTCGATGAGCGCAAAACCGCCATGCTGCAACGGGGAGAGGTGCCCATTCACGAGCCGGGACTTGAAGCGCTCATCAAGCGCAGTGCCGCTGCAGGTCGACTGACCTTTACCACCAACGCCAAAGCGGGCGTCGATCATGGCTTATTCCAGTTGATCGCGGTGGGCACCCCACCCGATGAGGACGGCTCGGCCGACCTTCGCTACGTATTGGCGGTGGCGCGGACTATCGGTGAACACATGAGTGGCTACAAAGTGGTCGTGACCAAGTCGACCGTGCCGGTCGGCACCGCCGACAAGGTGCGGTTCGCGGTGCAGGAATCGTTGAACCAACGCGGCGCGGCGCTGGCCTTCGACATGGTCTCGAATCCCGAATTCTTGAAAGAAGGCGCCGCCATTGCCGACTTCATGAAACCGGATCGGGTGGTGATCGGCACCGACAGCGAGCATGCGACCGAGCTAATGCGCTCCTTGTATGAGCCTTTTACCCGCAATCGCGACCGAATGATTGTGATGGATGTTCGATCCGCGGAACTGACCAAGTACGCGGCCAACGCCATGCTGGCCACCAAGATCAGCTTCATGAACGAGCTGGCGAACCTCGCCGAGCGTTTCGGCGCCGACATCGAGTCCGTGCGCATCGGCTTGGGCTCTGATCCGCGTATCGGCTATGCCTTTATTTATCCGGGCGTGGGCTATGGAGGCTCATGCTTTCCCAAGGATGTGCAAGCGCTGCAGCGATCGGCACAGGACGTGGGCTATGACGCAACCATTCTCGCCGCGGTCGAAAGCGTCAACAATCGCCAGAAGCAGGTCCTGTTCACCAAGATCAAGGCCCACTTCGGCGATTTGCGCGGCAAAACGGTGGCGATTTGGGGCTTGGCCTTTAAACCCAATACCGACGACATGCGCGAGGCATCGAGCCGCGTTTTGATGGAGGCATTGTGGTTGGCGGGTGCGAGGGTGCGGGCCTACGATCCGGTAGCGATGCCGGAGTGCGTGAGGATCTACGGCGAGCGTGCGGATCTGACCTTGTGCGAGACGGGTCCCGATGCCTTGAAGGGCGCCGATGCCCTGGCTATCGTCACGGAATGGCAGGAGTTTCGCAGTCCCGATTTCGAGCACATCAAAAGTGCCCTGCAAACCCCCGTGATCTTTGATGGGCGTAACCTTTATGACCCTGACGAAATGTCCAAGGCAGGGTTTAGCTATTATGCAATCGGCAGAGGAATACGGGTAGGTGAGCCATCGTGAGTAAAGTGTTCCCGGTAATTTTGTCGGGCGGTGCCGGCACCCGCCTATGGCCGTTGTCGCGCGAGATGTATCCGAAACAACTGTTGGCCCTTACCAGCGCGCAGACCATGCTGCAGGAGACAATCCTGCGGCTCGCCGGAATCACGGACGCGATCCCGCCGATCGTGGTGTGCAACGAAGAACATCGGTTCACGGTCGCGGAGCAGGTCCACGCGCTGGGTATCAGCGCCTCGGCGATTCTGCTGGAGCCCTCCGGGCGCAACACCGCCCCCGCGGTGGCGCTTGCCGCCTTAAAGGCGCTGGACATGGACCCTGAAGCCACGTTAGTGGTGGCGCCTGCGGACCATGTCATTCGCGATACCCACAAATTTCAACTAGCCGCGGATGTCGCGGTCGCCCTGGCGCAACACGAGAAGCTGGTGACCTTCGGCATCGTCGCCCACGCGCCCGAGACCGGCTATGGTTACATTCGCCGCGGCGAGGGAATCGGGTCGGCTTTCCCGGTGGCGCAATTCATTGAAAAACCGCCGCTCGATGTGGCGCAGCAATTCCTCGCCAGCGGCGATTATTACTGGAACAGCGGCATGTTTGTCTTCAAGGCCAGCCGCTATCTGGCCGAACTCGGCAAGTACGCTCCGGACATTCTTCAGGCCTGCACCGCGGCGTTCAAGGCGGCCAAAGTCGACCTCGATTTCGTGCGCATCGACAAGGTCGAGTTCATCAAGTGCCGCAGCGAATCCATCGACTATGCCGTCATGGAAAAAACCCAGGATGCGATGGTGCTGCCACTCGATGTGGGCTGGAGCGATGTGGGATCTTGGTCCTCGTTGTTCGATGCCTTGCCGGCGGACGAAGAGGGCAATGTGCTGCAGGGCGATGTCATGATTCACGACACGCACGACTGCTATGTGCATTCGACCAGCCGTCTGGTGGCGGCGGTGGGAATGGAAGATCACATCATCGTCGAGACCAAGGATGCGATTCTGGTCGCGCCCAAGGATCGCGTGCAAGACGTCAAGGAGCTGGTGGCGCAAATCAAAAAATCGGGCCGCAGCGAGTCCGCGCTGCATAGGGAGGTGTTTCGACCCTGGGGCAGCTACGACAGCATCGATGCGGGCGAGCGTTTCCAAGTGAAGCGCCTTTCCGTGAAGCCGGGCGGTGTTTTATCGCTGCAAATGCATCATCACCGCGCCGAACACTGGATCGTGGTGCAGGGTGCAGCCCGCATCACGCGCAACGAGGAGACGTTTCTGCTGGCGGAGAATGAATCTACCTACATTCCGGTCGGCGCCACGCATCGCATCGAAAACCCGGGCAAGGTCCCGCTGCACATCATCGAGGTGCAGTCCGGCTCATACCTGGGCGAGGACGATATCGTGCGTTTCGAGGATAACTATGGCCGCAAGGGAACGAGTGCGTGAAGCCCATCACGTGTTTCAAGGCCTACGACTTACGCGGCCGAATTCCCGGCGACCTCAATGATGAGGTCGCAACTTTGGTGGCTCGCGGCTACGCACAGTTCCTATCCCCTGACGGCGGGTTCAAACGCGTGGTGGTCGGCCGCGACATCCGCTTATCGAGCGCAGCTCTCACCGATGCGGTATGCCGTGGCCTGATCGACAGCGGCGTCGAGGTCATCGACATCGGGGTATGCGGTACGGAAGGGGTGTATTTCGCAACTTTCCACGGCGGCTACGATGGCGGAATCATGATCACCGCAAGTCATAATCCGGCCGACTACAACGGCATGAAGTTCGTGCGGGAGCAATCCAAACCGATCAGCGGCGATAATGGCCTGACGCAGATCCGCGCCTTTGCGGAGGCGGCACAGTTCCCCTCGGCGCAGCGCCTCGGGACGCGCAAACAAGTCGATACCAGCAAGGCCTATATCGAACACTTATTGTCGTACATTGACTCCTCGACGCTGAAGCCGCTGCGCATCGTCGTCAATGCCGGCAACGGCGGCGCCGGGCTGATCATTGATCAGCTCGAGGCGCATTTGCCGTTCAAATTCATCAAAGTCCATCATCAGCCCGACGGCACCTTCCCCAATGGGATCCCCAATCCCATGCTCGAAGAGAACCGCAAGCCGACGGCCGATGCGATTCGCGCGCACGGCGCGGATTTCGGCATTGCTTGGGATGGCGATTTCGATCGGTGCTTCCTGTTCGACGAACACGGGAGCTTCATCGAGGGGTATTACATCGTCGGTCTTCTTGCCTCAATTTTGTTGCGAGGACAGCCCGGCGGCAGGGTGGTGCACGATCCGCGCCTGACCTGGAACACCATCGACATCGTCGAGGCCAGCGGCGGTGCCGCCGTGCTCTCCAAGTCGGGTCATGCCTTCATCAAGCAGCGAATGCGCGAAGTCGATGGCGTGTATGGAGGCGAGATGAGCGCGCATCACTATTTTCGCCGCTTCGCCTATTGCGACAGCGGCATGATCCCCTGGCTCGTGGTCGCGCAATTACTCTCGGAGTCCGGAAAAAAGCTCTCAGCCTTGGTCGGCGAGCGGATTGCACTGTATCCGGTGAGCGGCGAGCTCAATTACCGCGTAGCCGATGCCAAGGCTGCCATCGCGGCTTTCGAGCACCGCTACGCCTCTGAGGCCCTTGCACTCGATCGCACCGACGGCGTGTCGTTTGAGTTTTCGGATTGGCGGTTTAACTTGCGCACCTCCAATACCGAGCCTTTGATCCGACTCAACGTGGAGGCGCGCAATTCCATCGAACTCATGCAGGCCAAGACCCAAGAGCTGCTGGGGCTGCTCACCTCTCACGGCGCGGTCGCGGCGGACCACTAACCCATGGCGACCCCCAAGCTCAGCGTCGTCATTCCGGTTTACAACGAAGAGGCCGTGCTGCCGACCTTGTTTGCGCGCCTCTACCCCTCGCTCGATGCGCTCAAGATCCCCTTTGAAATCGTTTACGTGAACGATGGCAGCAAGGATCGCTCGGTGGCGCTGCTGCGCCAGCAATTTTCGGCGCGCCCGCACGAAACCAGGGTGGTGCTGTTCCATGCGAACTTTGGGCAACATGCGGCCGTCATGGCCGGTCTCGCCTATGCGCGCGGCGAATATATCGTGACCTTGGATGCAGACCTGCAAAATCCGCCCGAGGAAATCGGCAAGCTGGTCGGCATGCTCGATGAGGGCTATGACTATGTCGGCACCATACGTCAGCAACGTCAGGATTCTTTGTGGCGGCGCAGCTTTTCCAAGGTCATCAACAAAATTCGCGAGTGGATCACCCCGGTACGCATCACCGATCAGGGCTGCATGATGCGCGGCTATGCGCGATCGGTGGTGACGGCGCTCAATCAAACGCGCGAGGTCAACACCTTCATTCCCGCGCTCGCCTCTTTGTATGCCATGAGGCCCATCGAAGTCCCGATTGCCCATGAAGAGCGCTTCGCCGGCCGGTCCAAGTATTCGCTCTACAGCTTGGTACGGTTGAATTTCGATCTGATCACGGGCTTTTCCGTCGTGCCGCTGCAGTTGTTTTCCATGGTGGGCATGGCCGTGTCATTGCTGTCGGCGGTGTTTTTCGTGTACCTGTTCATTCGCCGCCTCATAGTGGGACCGGAAGCCGAAGGTCTGTTCACCTTGTTCGGCGTGGTGTTTTTTCTCATCGGCGTCGCTTTGTTCGGCATCGGGCTGCTGGGCGAATACGTCGGGCGCATTTACGCGCAGGTACGCGAGCGGCCGCGCTACATCATCGAAGGGGTTTTGGAGGAGGGCACCCCCGAAATCACCCAATTGGCCGACGTGCTCCGCGAGCGTGCTCAGCTGCCGTGACCAGCGCAGTCGTATTCGCATACAGCGAGGTCGGCGTCCGCGGTTTGCGCGAACTCCTGGCACAAGGGATCGACATTCCTCTGTTGTTCAGCCACGCTGATGATCCGAATGAAAATCAGTGGTTCGGCAGTGTCCAACGTCTGGCTCACGACCATAAACTCAATATCGTGACGCCCGACTCGGCGAACACCGCGCAATGGATCGCCAAGGGTGCCGCAATCCGTCCCGATTTCGTTTTCTCTTTTTACTATCGCCACATGCTGGACAAGGCGTGGCTTGTCCTGCCGCGACTTGGCGCGCTCAATATTCACGGATCGTTGCTGCCGAAATATCGTGGGCGCGCGCCGGTGCATTGGGCCATCATTCACGGAGAAAAGAGCACCGGCGCCAGCCTGCACTACATGGTGGAGAAGCCCGACGCCGGGGCCTTGGTCGATCAAGAAGCGGTGCCGATCTTGGAAAATGACACCGCGTTGCAGGTGTCGATGAAAGTCGCGGCGGCCGCCGAAACGGTGCTGCGTCGCAGCCTGCCGCGCTTGATCGCAGGTACCGCCGGCGCTCAGCCCTTAGACTTGAGCGCCGGGTCATATTTCGGGCGCCGGCGCCCGGAGGACGGCCGCATCGACTGGAGCCGCGGCGCGAGAGGTGTCCACGATTTGGTGCGAGCAGTGGCACCGCCCTTTCCCGGCGCCTTTACCGAGGTCAAGGGATGCCGTGTGGGGGTGCTCGAGACGCGGCTCGATGCGAAGCCGGTGCAACATCCGCGTCAAGCGCCGTGTTTGTATGCATCCGAGGGCAGCTGGTACGCCGACTGCGTGGACGGGCGGCTTAAGATTTTGCAATTGACTGTAAATAATCGCCCTGTGGCTCACAATACCGTGCCGCCGGCGCTGTCAGAGCAACCGCTCGCGCTTAGCTGAGGCTTTCGGAAGGGGACTTAAGTTGAAAAACGTTCTGATACTCGGCGTCAACGGATTTATCGGCCATCATCTGAGCAAGTACATACTCGCTCACACCGATTGGCATATCTACGGCATGGATCTGCAATCGGAGCGCGTTGCCACGATGCTCGAGAACCCGCGCTTTCATTTCGTGGAAGGCGACATCACCATCAATCTGGAGTGGGTGGAATATCACGTGCGCAAGTGCGATGTGATTTTGCCGCTGGTGGCGATTGCCACTCCGGCGACGTACGTGCGCAAACCGCTGCGGGTGTTCGAGCTGGATTTCGAAGCCAACTTGCCCATCATCCGCCATTGCGTGAAGTACAAGAAGCGCGTGGTGTTTCCGTCGACCTCGGAAGTGTACGGCGCCAGCCGCGACAAGGAATTCGATCCGGAGACCTCCGAGCTGGTGCTCGGTCCCATCCACAAGCAGCGCTGGATTTACTCCTGCGTGAAGCAATTATTGGACCGCATTATTTGGGCGTATGGCCAGCAAGGGCTGCAATTCACGTTGTTTCGGCCGTTCAATTGGATTGGCTCCGGTCTTGACAGCATGGATGACCCCAAAGAGGGGAGCTCGCGCGTGCTGACGCAGTTCTTGGGTCACATCGTGCGTGGCGAACCGATCAAATTGGTCGACGGCGGCACCCAGACCCGAGCCTTTACCTACATCGACGATGCGGTCGAGTGCTTGACCACCATCATCGACAATCCACAGGGCATCGCCGATGGGAAAATCTACAACATCGGCAACCCCTACAACTCCTACTCGATTCGCCAGCTTGCTGAGATGATGCTGGAGATCGCCAGGTCGCGTCCCGAGTACGCACCGACGGCGCGCAATACCAAATTAATCGATGTATCGGCGCTCGACTACTACGGCAAGGGTTATGCCGACATTCCCGCCCGCCTGCCCTCGATCAAGAACACCACGGCTGAGCTGGGCTGGACGCCGACGACCGATATGCGCGCTGCGCTCAAAGCCATTTTCGATTCTTACGCCCACGCCCTGCCTTCGGCCTCGGCATTGCTGTCGCGGGATGCTTAAAGACACGCACATCGGCCTCAAGGTCGATGTGGACACCTTGAGGGGGACGCGCGAGGGGGTGCCGCGCCTGACCGCCCTGTTCAAAAAACTGGGCGTGGACGCCACGTTCTATTTCTCGGTGGGGCCGGATCACACGGGCCGCGCGCTGCGCCGGGTATTTCGCAAAGGATTTGCACAAAAAGTGGCCCGCACCTCGGTGCTCAAGCACTACGGACTGAAAACCCTGCTCTACGGCGTGCTGCTGCCGGGACCTGATATCGGCCGCAAGGCTGGCGTGGTCATGCGCGGCGTGCATGACGCAGGGTTCGAAGTGGGACTGCACACCTTCGATCACGTGCGCTGGCAAGACAGCGTGGCCAATGCCTCGGAGGCCTGGACCCGTATCGAGTTCGAGCGCGGCATGGAGGCCTTCAAGAGGGTGTTCGGGTTCTATCCAAATTCCCATGCCGCTGCGGGTTGGCAAATCAACGCTCATGCGCTCGAACTCGAGCAAGAATATGGGCTGCACTTCGCCAGCGACACACGCGGCCGCACACCGTTCTGGCCGATGCTAATGGAAGGGCGTAGTGCTTGCCCGCAATTGCCCACCACGTTGCCCACGTTCGATGAGCTGTTGGGCCGCGATGGCATCGAGGAGTCGAATATCGCAGAAGCCGTGTTTCGGCTCTCGGA
>JANYAD010000058.1 GCA_025355165.1 Gammaproteobacteria bacterium
GGCACGCATGAGCGCGTGGCAGTACTCCGCGATCCAGTCGTGCGGCTCGATCTGAGTGGTGTATTGGTTCCATTGAAGGCCTAAGGATTCGACGAACTCTCGGCTGAACGTCTGCCAATCGACCTGGGGCAAAGCCGCGACATGCGCGTTGAAGTTCCCCACGGCGCCGTTCATTTTTCCGAGGATTGCCACGCGCATAAGACCCGCACGCTGCAGCTCGAGTCTGGCAGCAACATTGGCGATTTCCTTGCCCACCGTGGTAGGGGTCGCGGTTTGGCCATGTGTACGCGCCAGCATTCCTCTGTCTGCATGCCGCCTCGCCAGCTTATCGAGCGTCTCGCCCAGGCGTAGCAGCATCGGCAGCAGCAACGATGCACGTGCGTTTTTCAGCATCAGGGCATAGGCGAGGTTGTTGATGTCCTCCGAGGTGCAGGCGAAATGCATCCATTCAAGGTCCGCGGCACTTGCTCCGTGCGACTTCAGTTCGCTGCGCAGCCAGTATTCCACCGCTTTGACGTCATGATTGGTGCGCAATTCGATCTGCTTGATCGCGGCGACGTCGCTCGCCTGCGGGTCCTTCGAAAGCGATGCGAGGAATTCGCGTGCGGCTGGCGGCAAATTCGCCAGGGCCGCTGCTGCAGGTCCGCAAGCCAGAGCCAGCAGCCAGGCGCACTCCACGCGCACCCGTTCGCGCATGAGGCCGGCTTCGCTGAATATTTGGCGCGCTTCATCGAGCTTGTCGGCGTAGCGGCCGTCCAGCGGAGATAAAGCATCAGTGACAGATATGAGCATCTAAAGCTTACTTGGCCACAGTGGTAGAATGCCCAGATTCTACCGTAAACCATACTACCCGGCGGAGTAAGCGCAATGACAGCAACTACCCGCGTCGAGCGCGACAGCATGGGTCCGCTCGATGTGCCTGCGGAAGCGCTCTGGGGGGCCCAGACGCAACGTGCCATTCAGAATTTTCCCTCCACGGGGCTGCGTATGCCGCGCGCCTTCATACGCGCGCTTGCCCTCATCAAGCATGCCGCTGCCGGTGCGAACGTCGAGTTGGGAGATCTTCCGGTGACCGTGGCCAAGGCCATCCAGAAGGCCTCGCTCGAGGTGGCCCAAGGACGTTACGACGCTCAGTTCCCGGTGGATGTTTTCCAGACCGGCTCCGGAACCAGCAGCAACATGAATGCCAACGAGGTCATTGCGGGGCTGGCGACGGGCATCCTAGGGACCGCGGTTCATCCCAACGATCAGGTCAACATGAGCCAAAGCAGCAACGATGTCATCCCCACCGCCATCCATGTTTCGGCGGCGCTGATGCTTGAAGAGCAACTGCTGCCGGCTCTTAAGAGATTGCGGGAAGTCCTGGCCGAGCGCTGCGAAGAGCTGGGCGAGGTGGTGAAAACCGGGCGCACCCATTTGATGGATGCGATGCCCATCACGCTGGCGCAGGAACTGAGCGCCTGGCGCGCGCAAGTCAGTGCAGCGGAGGCGCGGTTGTCATCGGTCACGCCTCGGCTGCATGCGTTGGCGCAGGGCGGCACGGCGGTGGGGACCGGTATCAATGCCAGGCCGCAATTCGGAGCCGCGTTCGCGCGTCATCTGAGTGAGAGCACGCACTTAAAGTTTCGGCCTAGCGCCAACTATTTTGAGGCGCTGTCCAGCCAGGACACGGCAGTCGAACTGTCGGGGCAGCTCAAGGTCTTGAGCGTAAGCCTGATGAAGATTGCCAATGATTTGCGCTGGATGAACAGCGGACCCCTGGCGGGATTGGCGGAAATCGCGCTTCCGGCGCTGCAGCCCGGCAGCAGCATCATGCCCGGCAAAGTCAATCCGGTGGTTGCTGAATCGGTGACGATGATCGCCGCGCAAGTCATCGGCAACGATGTCACGATTACACTGGCTGGGCAGTCGGGGAATTTTCAGTTAAACGTCATGTTGCCGGTCATTGCGTACGACTTGTTGCAGAGTCTGGAACTGCTCAGCATCGCCTGCCGCAACCTGGCCGATCATGCACTGGCAAACTTCACCGTTAACCGCGAGCGTATGAGTGATGCCTTGGCGCGCAACCCGATTCTGGTCACGGCTTTGAATCCCATCATCGGCTACGAAAAGGGCGCGGCGATTGCCAAAAAAGCCTACGGCGAGGGCCGCCCGATTTTGGATGTTGCCGCGGAAATGACGAATTTGGGAGTGGATGAATTGCGCCGGCTGCTGGACCCGCGATCACTCACCGAAGGCGGCATCAAGGGCGGTCCGAGTACATAATTTAACGATGGACCCGCTTTACACCAAAACGCATATTCGCGAAGCGCTCGATCCCGCCCCCTCGGTACCCGATGAGGACATGCATTGGCTTGCCCGCGCCTCGCCCGAAGTCATTGCCCGAGTGCGTGCCACCATGACGAGCCGGCGGACACCGGCGGCCGTGCTCATTCCGCTGGTGGAACGCGCCGGCGGCATGACCGTGCTGCTCACGCAGCGTGCGAGCACACTAAAAGAGCATGCGGGCCAGATCAGTTTTCCGGGCGGACGCGTAGAACCAGAGGATGCGGACGCATGGCGCGCCGCATTGCGAGAAGCCTATGAGGAAATCGGGCTTCGGCCTGATTTGGTTGAGTTCGCGGGGTATCTGCCCGATCACATCGTGATTTCCGGCTTTCGCGTGACCCCGGTGGTCGGCTTCGTCAAACCGGAGTATCAGCTGCAGATTGCCACCGCCGAAGTGCATGACGTCTTCGAAGTGCCGCTCGATTTCATTCTCGACGAGGCTAATCACAGTTCTCGTCAGCGCAAAATCGGCGAGCTGACCTTCGATATCCACGATATCCCTTACGGCGATCGCCATATCTGGGGCGCCACAGCCGGCATGCTGATGACCTTGAGGCGCTTGTTGCAAAGCCGCTCGGTGCGCACACCGTGAGTTCGCGAGTGGCTGAACTGCTGGGGATCATGGCGCGTTTACGCGCGCCCAATGGCTGTCCGTGGGATCGGCAGCAAACTTTTGCCAGCATCGCGCCGTTTACCATCGAAGAAGCCTACGAGGTCGCCGATGCCATCGAGCAGGGCGATATGAACCACCTCAAGGACGAACTGGGCGATCTGCTGTTTCAAGTCGTGTTTCACTCGCAAATGGCGAGTGAGGCGGGCGAGTTCGATTTCGACGCGGTCGCCGGGGCGATCTGCGAGAAGCTCACGCGCCGGCATCCGCATGTTTTTGCGGATCATGCCTCACCCTTGAGCCCCGCAGCGCAAACTGAGGTTTGGGAGAACATCAAGGCGGGCGAAAGATCGGGGAACGATCCTTCCGCATTGCAAGGTGTTCCGACCGGCTTGCCGGCGCTGATGCGGGCCTACAAACTTAGTAAGCGGGCGGCGCGTGCGGGTTTTGATTTCGAGCATGCCGGCCAGTGCGCCGATAAGGTCGAAGAAGAGTTGGCCGAGGTTCGTGCAGCGACGCGCCATACCGAAGCGGCATCCGCGCAGATCTTCGAGGAAATCGGCGATCTGCTGTTTGCGGCCGCCAATTTAGCCAGGAAGCTCGACGTCGATGCAGAAGCGGCACTGCGCGCGGCGAATTCCAAATTCGAGCGTCGATTTCGTGCCATGGAATCAATGGCGGCAGGGCGTGGTGAGGTGTTCGCGCAGCTTCAGTTGGCTGCGCAAGAGAATCTTTGGCAAGCCGTCAAGCGAAGCGAGTGAGCCGTAATGGGTGACACGGCAACCCGGCACGCAGGCAAGCGCGCGGTGCCGCAACTGGTCTTTAAGCACGACCCCGAGCTGCCGATCTTCGCGCGGCGCGAGGAAATCTTTCAGGCGCTGCGCGAAGCCCAAGTACTCATCGTCGCGGGCGACACCGGTTCCGGCAAGAGCACACAATTGCCGCAGTATTGTCTGGAGCTGGGTCGAGGCCTGGCGGGGCAAATCGCGCATACCCAACCCAGGAGGCTGGCCGCGAGGGCCTTGGCCGCGCGAGTCGCCGAGGAGCTGGGCCAATCGGTGGGACACACTGTTGGATTCCGCGTGCGGTTTGCCGATCAAGTTTCCGAGGTCTCTCGCTTGGTACTCATGACCGATGGGCTCCTGCTGGCAGAGCTGAGTTCCGATCCGATGCTGCGGCGTTACGACACCATCATTGTAGACGAGGCGCACGAACGTACTTTGAATGTGGATTTGCTGCTCGGCGTGCTGAAGCGATTATTGCCGCGCCGGCCGGATTTGAAACTCATCGTGACCTCCGCGACGCTCGATGTGGAACGGGTATCGCAGTTCTTCAACGAGGCACCAATCGTCACGGTCAACGGCCGCAGCTACCCCATTGAAGTTCGTTACCGTCAAACGAATGACGAAAACGAGGAGCCGGATCTGCCCGTGGCGGTGCTCGATGCATACCAGGATATCGCGCGCGAGCCGGGACAGATCGGACATGGCGATGTGCTGGTCTTTCTTCCGGGCGAGCGCGAGATTAGGGACGTGGCGGAGGTGCTCGAGCGCGAGTTGCAATCCCGCATCGAGGTTCTGCCCCTGTACTCGCGCCTCTCGTGGGAGCAGCAGAGCAAAATATTCCAACCGGGTGCGCGTCCGCGGATCGTGCTCTCGACCAACGTCGCTGAAACCTCGCTGACGGTGCCGGGCATTCGCGCCGTTATTGACTCGGGGCTGGCGCGGATCAGCCGTTACAGCGTGCGCAACCGGCTACAGCGTCTGCCCATCGAACCGATTTCGCGTGCCAGCGCGGATCAGCGCAAGGGCCGGTGTGGTCGTCTGGCTGGGGGCTTGTGTATGCGGCTCTACAGCCAAGAGGAATTCGAGCTGCGCGCGCCTTTTACCGAGCCTGAAATACTGCGCACCAACTTAGCAGCGCTGCTGTTGCGACTGGCGGCGGACGGACTCGGAGACGCCGAGGATTTTCCCTTTATCGATTCGCCTGATGCGCGTGCGCTCAACGATGGTTACCGCTTGCTGCAGGAACTGCAAGCCCTCGATGACAGCCGGCAGATCACACCCCGCGGGCGTGCCATGGCTCGGCTGCCGCTCGACCCTAGGCTGGGTCGGGCGCTCCTGGAGAGCAAACGCTTCCGCGCCGAAAGCGAATTGCTGGCAATCGTCTCGGGCTTAAGCGTGCCGGATGTAAGAGTTGGCGATGCCCCTTCGAGCGGTGCGGTGTTCGAAGACAGTAAATCGGAATTCTCCTCCTTGGCCAAGCTCTGGCGGGCCTATCGCACCGCCCGCCAAGGCCCGAGGCGTGAATTGCGCCGCTGGTGTAAGGAGCGCCACCTGTCGCTGCTGCGCCTCTCGGAGTGGGACGATGTCTACACTCAGCTGCTTGACCGGGCGCGTGACATCGGCATTGTTCCGCAGTCCCGGGCGGCAAGTTACACCGCGGTGCATCGCTCCTTGCTGGCCGGCTTCTGCACCATGGTCGGCGTGCGCGGCGAGGAGGGAGCGTACACAGGCACGCGCGGCGGGCACTTTCACATTATCCCGGGGTCGTCGCTGGCGCGGCGCCGCCCGCATTGGATTATGGCGGCGAGTATCGTTGAGACTTCCCGCGTTTTTGCTCGGCGCGTTGCGCAAATAGAACCCGTGTGGATTGAGAGCGCGGCATCGCATCTGATCAAGCGCGAGTATCTGGAACCGGATTGGGACCAGTCCCGCGAAGAGGTGGTCGCCCGCGAGCGCATCAGTTTTCTGGGTTTGACTTTGAGCGCCGGCCGCATCGTCAATTATGGACCGATCGCGCCGGAAGATTCGCGCCTCATCTTCGCGCGTGAGGCCATCGTGTATCTGCGTCTGCAGCGGCGTCCAGATTGGTTGCTGGCAAATGATGCCGCGGTGCGCGAGGCACAACAAGTGGAGGAACGTTTGCGTACGCGAGGCCTTGTGCAGAGCCCTGAATCGTTGGTCGAGTTTTATGACCAACGATTGCCACGCCAGGTGTCGAGCGCTGCGACTCTGGAATACTTCAGCAGGCACTTATCGGCCGAACAACGCAGCGCACTGCTGCTCACGCCGGCGCAAATCTTTGCCCGCTCCCCGGAACCGGAGAGTCTGGCGAAATTTCCGGAGCACACGCAGGTGGACGCCATGACGGTGCCGGTTCAATACCATTTCGCCCCCGGTGAGGCGCAAGACGGCGCCACCTTACGCGTTCCGATATTGGCGCTGCCCGGCCTTACCCGCGCGATCGTCGATTCAGCGATTCCTGGTCTGGCCGTCCCGCGCATCGAAGCATTGCTGCGTTCTTTGCCCAAAGATGCGCGGCGCAGTTTGATTCCGATCGCCGACACCGCACTTAAGTTCTTGGCGGATTCGAAAAGCGCGGCGGCGGATGCACCCCACTTAAAGACGTGGCTCAAAGAGCAGCGCGGGATTCCTGATGCGTTGCTCCGATTTGAGCTTTCCGCAGTGCCCGCTCATTTAACCGTGCGATTAACCGTGGTGCAGGAGGGCAAAGAAATCGCGCAGGGTACCGATCTTGCGGATCTGCGCCGGCGGTGTGCTGCCGCAGGACGGGCGGAACTTAAGCAACGGGCGCAAGCGGTGTTCGTGGTGGGCGATGGAGATGGGCCATTGAACTGGTACGAGTGGGTTAAGGGCACATGGATTCCGCACAAACTGGCCAATATTCATTACGGCCACAGCCTGCAAGTGGTGGACGTGGACGGAGACGGCAACCTGGACATCTTCTGCGCAGAGCAGCGCCTGAACGGGAACAACCCGCAGTCGAAAATCTACATCTTCTACGGCGACGGGCGCGGCAACTTCACCCCGAGCGAGGTGGCTACGGGTTTCGATCTACATGAAGCCAAAATCGCTGATCTGGATGGCGACGGCCGGCTGGACATCCTGGGTAAGCCCTACAACTACCAGAC
>JANYAD010000112.1 GCA_025355165.1 Gammaproteobacteria bacterium
CGCGACGACTGGTCACGAACCCCGTCAGGCCCGGAAGGGAGCAGCGGTAGAGGCTTTAAGTCGGGCGCCGAGGTCCTGCTGGCGCGGGCCGCCTCCCATGAGGCGTGCGACAATATCGTATGAGCTACGTCGTATTAGCGCGAAAATGGCGTCCCAAGCGCTTTGCAGAAATGGTCGGGCAGGAGCATGTGCTGCGCGCGCTCGGCAATGCCCTCGACAGCGGCAAAGTGCACCACGCATTCCTGTTCACGGGAACTCGTGGGGTCGGTAAAACCACCGTGGCCCGCATCTTGGCGAAATCGTTGAATTGCGAGACGTCGGGCGTCAGCTCCAATCCGTGCGGAGAATGTGCTGCCTGTCGGGAAATCGACGAAGGTCGTTTCGTCGATCTCATCGAGGTCGATGCGGCCTCCCGGACTAAAGTCGACGACACCCGCGAAATGCTCGACAACGTGCAATACGCGCCGACTCGCGGGCGCTACAAGGTGTACCTCATCGATGAGGTACACATGCTCTCGAATCATTCCTTCAACGCGCTGCTCAAAACACTGGAAGAGCCGCCGCCGCACGTCAAGTTCTTACTCGCCACCACCGATCCGCAAAAACTCCCCGTGACCGTGTTGTCGCGCTGCTTGCAGTTCAGCTTGAAGAGATTGCCGGCCGTACTGATCGGGGAGCGCTTGAAATTTATTGCTGCCGCGGAGAACTTGGCTTTCGAACCGGCGGCAATAACGCTGCTGGCGCGCGCCGCGGAGGGCAGCATGCGCGATGCCTTGAGCCTGATGGATCAACTCATCGCGTTCGGCGGCGGCGCCGTTAACGAAATCGATGCACGCGCCATGCTCGGCACCATTGATCGTGGGCACGTGGGCCGGATTATCGAGGCACTGGCGCGTGGAGATGGGCCGGCGTTATTGGCTGAAGTGCGCGTGCTCGATCGCAATGCTCCGGATTACGATCGTGCGCTCGTGGAAGTGGCAGCATTGTTGCAGCGCGTAGCTATCGTGCAAATCGTACCCGAGGCCGCTGCGCAGGACGAGGAGTTCGATTCAGTTCTCCTGAGCCAGCTCGCGACAATTATCTCCCCCGAGGATGCGCAGCTTTATTACCAGATTGCCGTAAGTGGGCGCCGTGATTTGAACATGGCACCGGAGCCTCGCATTGGTTTCGAAATGACGCTGCTGCGAATGCTGGCATTTCGGCCGGACGGCGCCGCACAGCCGGAACAGCCACACCGCCCGAGCACCTCGTCCGCCCCTCGTCCGGCAACCCAAGCGGGCCCCAGAGCTGCTGCTCCCGCGGCGCTGACAGCCACGGCATCGGTTGCCGCGGAAACGTCGAAGTTCATCAGCATCGACGCGGGCAAATGGCCGGCCTTGGTGGAGGCGGCGGCGTTGAGCGGGATGGTGCGCCAGCTCGCGCTGAACTGCGTGCCAGGCAGCTTCGATGGCAATGTACTGGTCTTGAAACTCGATGAAGCTGCCGCAGATCGGCGTACCCGGCCCATCGAGGAGAAACTCGTGCAAGGCTTATCTAAGTATCTGGACCGCGATATTCGCGTCGTATTCGAAACAGCGGCACCGGGTTTGGACTCTCCGGCGCGCCAGCGGGCGCAGGCTGAGCAGGACAGATTCGCGCGCGCGGCCAGTGCGTTCGAGTTGGACCCGGCCGTCAAGGGGCTGCGCGAGCGCTTCGGCGCCGATGTGGATACAGGGTCGATCAAACCGGCAAATAGCTAAGCGAGGCCATATGATGAAAGGTGGGCTGGGAAATCTGATGCGCCAAGCGCAGCAAATGCAAGAGACCATGCAGAAGGCTCAGGCCGAACTGGCGGAGATCGAAGTTATCGGGGAATCGGGTGCCGGCATGGTCAAAGTGACTTTGAACGGCCGCCACGAAGCGATACGGATATCGATCGAACCGAAGCTTCTGGGCGAAGACAAGGAGATGCTCGAGGACTTGTTGACTGCCGCCGTCAATGATGCGGTTCGTAAAATCGCCGCACGTACCCAGGAGAAGTACTCGGGCCTCATGTCGGGCCTGAATCTGCCGCCGGGCATGAAGCTTCCGTTCTGATTCGACCCTCATGAAATATACACCGACACTGGCGCGTCTGATCGACTCGCTGCGCTGCCTGCCGGGCGTCGGGCCGAAGTCGGCGCAGCGCATGGCCTTCTATCTTCTGGAGCGGGACCGCGATGGAGGCCGCATTTTGAGTCAGGCACTCGCCGAGGCCCTGCAACATGTCGGACACTGCAAGCGTTGCCGGATGCTCACCGAGAGCGAGCTGTGCACCATTTGTGCCTCGACGCAGCGCGATCAAGCGCAGCTTTGCGTCGTCGAGTCGCCCGCCGATGTGGTGGCCATCGAACAGTCTGGCGGGTTTCGCGGTCGCTACTTTGTGCTGATGGGTCACTTGTCGCCGCTCGATGGTGTGGGTCCGGCCGAACTGGGACTGGATGAATTCGAACAACTGCTCAAGGCCGGCGATGTGCGTGAAGTGATTCTCGCCACCAATCCGACCGCAGAGGGGGAAGCGACCGCGCATTATTTGGGCGAACTTGCGCTGCGCATAGGGATCAAGGCATCCCGAATTGCTCACGGCGTTCCGGTCGGCGGGGAATTGGAGTACGTCGACGGCGGTACGCTGGCGCACGCGTTAGCGGGGCGCACCACCGTCTCTTAAAAGTCAGTTCTCGGCGGTCAGTTTTTCGTATAGGCGGAACAGTCGTCGATAGCTTTCATAGCGGCGCGTCGAAATTTCTTGGTTGAGCACTGCGGTGCGCACCGCGCAACCGGGTTCTTCCATGTGTCGGCAATCCTTGAAGCGGCATTGCACGCTGCGTTCGTGCATTTCGATGAAGCCCCGTTCCGCTGCACGCACTAAGTGGGCGGGCGGGGCGAAGTCGCGGACTCCCGGGGCATCGATAAGGGCGGAAATGGGCGTAAGTTGATACCAGCGCGCCGTGGTGGTGGTATGGCGGCCTTCGGCGTCGCGCGTCAGCTCAGCCGTCTGCGCCTCGGCATCGGGCGCGACTGCGTTTACCAGCGATGATTTGCCTACCCCGGATTGACCCACCAGCATATTCACGCCGGATTTCAGAAGCTGTTCAAGATCACCGATGCCGGCTCCGGATTCGCAACTAACCTCGATGCAATTCAGATTCAGTTTTCGGTATTGATCGAGTTGCGGCTCGATAGAATCCAACCCTAAGTCACTTTTGTTGACGATGATCAGCGCAGCCAAGTCCTTTAGCACCGCGCCGGCCCAATATCGGTCCACCAGAAACCAATCCGCGGCGGGCCGTGGTGCCACGACGATGGCGAGCTTGTCTATATTTGCCGCCACCGGCTCGGGCCGCCCGCGCGAGTCGATGCGTTCGATGAGGTTGCGGCGCGCTTCGATAGATTCCACCGAGGGACCGTCGGCCGAAGGGGGGTAGCCCCAGATCACCCGATCGCCGCAGACCACCCGGAGTTTTCTGCCTTTCAGGCCACAGCGCATCAAGCCGGTGTTTGTTTGCACGAGCACGCCCCGGCCGAAACTGGCGAGGACGGTACCGGTGCCGCCTGCTACCATGACGAACTGCTGCGTTGAAAGACCATGAAATCTCCAGAAAATCTCATTTGGATCGATTTGGAAATGACGGGCCTTAGACCTGAGTCGGACCTGATCATTGAAATTGCGACGATCGTAACCGACAAACACCTTAATGTGCTGGCCGAAGGACCGGTGCTCGCTGTGCGTCAGAGCCAGGCGGTTTTAGATGCCATGGACGACTGGAACCGAAATCAGCATGGCCGCTCTGGATTGGCTGACCGGGTGCTGGCGAGCGACATCGATGCGCCGACCGCAGAGCGGCTGACGCTGGAATTTCTGGAATTGTGGGCCGAGCCTAAGCGTTCACCCATGTGCGGCAACAGCATATGCCAGGATCGGCGTTTTCTGGCGCGCCTGATGCCCTCCCTGGAAGCCTTTTTTCACTATCGTAATCTGGACGTGAGCACGCTCAAAGAGCTCGCCTCGCGCTGGGCGCCGAACGTCGCCGAAGGGTTTCGTAAAACCTCGCGCCATCTGGCGCTCGACGATGTCCGCGACTCGATCCGCGAGCTGCAATACTACCGCGAGCGGCTGTTTCGCGTGTTCTAGCAGCCTGTTGGAGGTTCAGTGTGACTACCGGCGGGTCTGACCGGCTCCGAGCCTCATTTCGGCGATGCCTTCGCCAGAAACATCCAAGTCTCGACCACGGTATCCGGATTCAACGACAGGCTGTCGATCCCTTGATCGACTAGCCAACCTGCCAGTTCAGGATGATCAGAAGGCCCTTGGCCGCAGATGCCGACATACTTGCCCTGGGCTTTGCAGGCTTTGATGGCCATTGCCATCAAAGCCTTGACCGCCTCGTCGCGTTCGTCGAAGGATTTGGCGACCACGCTGGAATCGCGGTCGAGTCCTAAACAGAGCTGCGTCATGTCATTCGAGCCAATCGACATGCCGTCGAAGTATTCAAGATACTGCTCGGCGAGCAAGGCGTTGGTTGGCAGCTCGCACATCATGATGTGCTTCAAACCGTTATCGCCGCGCTTCAGCCCATTATCGGCGAGAAGCTGCGTCACCGCCTTGGCCTCGCTCAAAGTGCGCACGAACGGCACCATGACCTGCACATTGTTCAATCCCATCTCATCGCGCACGCGTTTCAGCGCACGGCATTCGAGTTCGAAGCAGGGCCGAAAAGCACGGTCGATATAACGTGACGCGCCTCGAAAACCAAGCATGGGGTTCTCTTCGTGCGGTTCGTAATTCTTGCCGCCGATCAAATTCGCATATTCGTTGGACTTGAAGTCCGACAAGCGCACGATCACCGGTTCAGGCGCGAAGGCGGCCGCAATCTGTGCAATGCCCTCGCTCAACTTGTCGACGTAGAAATTAACCGGGCCGTCGTAGCCCGCGATCTGCTTTTTGATGGCATCTTTGATCTCCGCGCTTTGCTTGTCGAATTCCAATAGCGCTCGCGGATGCACGCCGATCATGCGATTGATGATGAATTCGAGGCGCGCCAGGCCCACGCCTTTGTGCGGAATGCCCGCGAAATCAAAGGCACGATCCGGATTACCGACATTCATGGTGATCTTCACGGGTATGGCGGGCATCGCGTCCATTTCGATGCTGCGCTGGTCGTATTCCAGCATGCCCTCGTAAACATACCCCGCGTCGCCTTCCGCGCAGGAAACCGTGATCGGCTGGTCCTCGCGGATGTCGGCCGTGGCCGTGCCGCAGCCGACCACGGCGGGTATGCCGAGTTCGCGGGCAATGATGGCGGCATGGCAAGTTCGTCCGCCTCGATTGGTGACGATCGCCGAGGCGCGTTTCATGACCGGTTCCCAGTCCGGGTCTGTCATGTCGGCCACCAACACGTCGCCGGCGCGGACGCGCGACATTTCCTTTGCATCCTTGATGATGCGCGCGTGACCAGCGCCGATGCGCTGGCCGATGCTGCGGCCGGTGGTGAGTACTTTGGAGCGCGATTTGAGCGTGAATCGCAAGATGCTGCGTCCCGCGCGGCTTTGAACGGTTTCGGGGCGCGCCTGGAGTATGTATATCTTGCCGGTGCTGCCGTCTTTGCCCCATTCGATGTCCATCGGAGCGCCGTAATGCTCCTCGATGATCAGCGCTTGCTTCGCCAACTCGGTGATGTCCGTTTCGCTCAAGGAAAATCGATGCCGATCCTCGTACGCCACATCGACGGTGCGGACGCGCTCCTTGCTGCCCGGTTCGGCGTAAATCATCTTGATGGCTTTGCCGCCGAGATTCTTCCTCACCGTGGCTCGCCGGCCGGCGCGCAGTGCCGGTTTGTACACATAGAACTCATCGGGATTGACCGCGCCTTGCACCACCGTTTCGCCCAAACCGTAGGCGGAAGTAATGAACACCACGTCGCGAAAGCCGGAATCCGTATCTAGCGTGAACATGACTCCAGCGGCGCCTAGGTCGCTGCGCACCATGTACTGAACACCCACCGAGAGCGCCACCGCGCTGTGATCGAATTTATTGTGCACTCGATAGGATATTGCCCGGTCGTTGAACAGCGAGGCGTACACTTCGTGCATGGATTTGAGCAAGTGTTCCTCGCCGCGCACGTTGAGAAACGTTTCCTGCTGACCTGCAAAGGAGGCCTCCGGCAAATCTTCGGCGGTCGCCGAGGAGCGCACGGCGACGGCAAATTCAGCCGGATCGGCGTCGGCCTTCATGTTGCGCCAAGCTTTCAGCACTTCAGTTTGCAGCCGCTGCGGAAATGCAGTGGCCAGCATCCAGCCGCGAATTTGCGCGCCGACCACCGCGAGCCGTTCGACATCATCCACATCCAAGCTGGCGAGCGCCGCACGGATGCGCTCGTCCAGGCCGCCTTGGGCCAAAAAATCCCGATAGGCATGCGAGGTCGTGGCGAAGCCACCGGGCACCGAGACGCCGACATTCGCCAAGCCGGAAATCATCTCGCCAATCGAGGCGTTCTTGCCGCCGACCAGTTCGATGTCCTTATTCTTGAGTTTTTCAAACGGGATGATGTAAGGCTTCATAGTGCACTGCTTGTCCGACGGTAGTTTAAGTGAAACACTTTACGGCGAAAGCGCCGACGTACGAGGTTACCGTGATTAAACGAACTGTATTCTTCGTGTCCGATCAAACGGGAATTACCGCAGAAACAATGGGTCACAGTCTCATGACGCAGTTCGACGGCATCGAATTTCGCCAAGTGACTGTGCCATTTATCTCCACCGTTGACAAGGCAATTGAGGCGGTACGAAAGATCGATCTGGTCGCGGCGCAAGAGGGCACAAGACCCGTCGTCTTCAGCACCCTGGTGCAGGAGGATGTACGCAATGTGGTTCGCGGCAGCACCGGGTTTTTCTTGGATTTCTTCGATCCTTTCTTAGCACCGCTCGCAGGCGAACTCAAGACGCAATCGAGCCATACTGCAGGTAGGACGCATCGAATGGCTGATACGCATGCCTATGCCACCCGCATCGATGCGACCAATTTTGCATTGGCGAACGATGACGGGTCGGTGGTGCGGGATTACGAACGTGCCGATGTTGTTTTAGTCGGTGTCTCGCGGTCGGGCAAAACGCCCACCTGCTTATATTTGGCGATGCAGTACGGGGTTTTCGCAGCTAATTATCCGCTCACCGACGATGATCTGGAATCCAGACGGCTGCCCCGCGCGCTTGACGGCTATCCGCGAAAATTATTCGGTTTGACCATCAGACCGGATCGGCTGCAGCAAATTCGCAACGAACGAAAGCCCGACAGCCGCTACTCCTCCGCTGCGCAGGTAGCCTTCGAAGTGCGCGCCGCCGAGTCGTTGTTCGAGCGCCATGGCGTGCCGGTGCTGGATGCGACCGAGGTATCAATTGAAGAAATATCAACGAGAATTCTCGATCGCATGGGTATAGAGCGTCGACTGCGGCCCTGAAAACTTAAAGCTGCATGGTATAGTTCGCAGATGATAGCCGATCAATTGTGCGAAACATCGTGGCGGGCGCGGCCTGGCAGCTTTGTAGGCCTAATGACGCTGTACGAGAGCAATTTCGTGCGACTGGGTTGGCTCGTGGCGGATCTGCGAGAAGTCAAAACGCAGCGCATCTCTCATGTCAACGCGGACTGTGATCTGCATCTCACCCCGTTGGAGCTGAGCCGTTACACCGGTGTATTTCGGCTCACCTATGAGTTCGAAATCGAGGCATCGCCGCTGCGTGACCCGGATTTGGAGGTGTGCGTATATTACGATGCTCGTCTTGCCGAAGTGCGAAGCTTTCGCGGCTTTCAACGCCACCCGCAATTGTCCAGGCTACAGTCCGGACTCAAGCGTGAACTGGATCAGCGCTGGGGTCGAAACATGATGCTAAATAAATGGTTGGAATATTGTGCCGAGCGGGGACATCACTTCTAGCCGCGAAGATTGGCTTCGTATCGGGTGACCTGCGGTTGGATTGAGGCGGGACTTTGATCGATAAGCTGACGTTTCTCAAAGGCAGTACGGAAGCAGGTGCGGCGAGTCCCGAAGAAGAACGGCTCATGCAGCTGTTCCAGAATCGCGCCGGCCTGAAGAAAGCCTATGCGGATCTGAAAGACGAATTTCACCTGTTACGCGACCGGCTCAAGCAGCAGGAGGGCGCGACCATCCGCATCCAGGAACAGATGGACGCGCTAGGTGATCTGCTGGGAGATCCGAAGAGCGGTTTCGGGGCGCTGGTGTTCTTCCAGCTGCGCGCACTTTGGAAGACCTGCCATCAGCAGCTCTCGACTTTCACCGCCGATTTGATCCGACAGCAAGAGGCCCGCGAAGCCGCCAAACACCAAGTGGATATCGATGCGGCGAAAAATACCCGGCTGGCCGATGCGGACGAGCGACTGCGGGCGGCGAGTGCTGCGGCGGACGATGAACGACGCGTGTTGGCCGGAGCGCAGCAGGAGCTCGCCCGCTTGACTGCCATCTGGCACTACTTCAAGCGGCGCAGCAAGCTCAAGAACCTGGATTCATTGCGCGGCCAAGTCGTCAAGGCCGATCAGGCCGTCGGCGATTTGCACGCTGAGCGCAGCGCGATCGAGAACGAAGCTTGCGCGGAATTTCCGGGTCTATCGCTCGCCGCGCGCCGCAATATCAATCTTGCCATCATCAGCTATGCTGAACTGCTGTGCGAGCATGCGGATGCCTATGGACTTGCAGCGCGTGCCAAGGAGGCGGTTGCGCGGCGTGTGCATGAGATGTCCTTTGGGGCGCGGGCGGACTGTGAGAGCTACATGCAGCGCGTACAGAAAGCGCACATGGCGGTGGCGGGTCAAAAACAGATCGGCAGCTTGGTGCGGTCGAGACTGGAGCGGCTGCGAGCCACCTGCGAGTACCGTAACTCGGCCGACACTGTGCCCACGGCCGACTCGCTGTCAGGGAACGCTTCGACGCCTGATGCTGCCTTTGACAAGCCTCAGGCAGCCTCAGCGAACGGCTGGAATGTGCTGGCAGAGGACTACTGGGACCTCTACACTTTGTTGCTGCGCTAGTCCCTAGTGCCCTTCGGTGCGGCGCGCCTGTGTCGGGGCATTCCGGCGCGCGGCGAGGCCAACCAGGTCGGCTGCAATTTGCGAGGTCTCGTCGAGCAGAATCCCGGCAGTCGCATCATCCTTTATCTCTTCCAGCGATTTGACCGGCTTGACGTCGTGGGCTGCGCGCCAGGCATTTTCCCGCTCCAGCCTTTCGCTCTCAACGCGCTTGCGCTCCGCTTCCCGCGTTTTGAGGTTCAAGGAAAGCGTCTTCTGCTTTCGCATGGTATCCAACGCCGCAATGTCGTCGTGCAGGTACTTGAAATCGGCGCTGCCAGCGGTGCGTTCCGCATGCAACTTGGCCAACGCGGCCGCGATCGGTTTCAAATCGCCTTCGACCCGAAATGCCGCCGGTTCGATGTGATCCCAGGGTAGCGCGCGATCGCGCGTACTCTCGCCGACCTCGTTGGCGTCGATGAGCGAGGGCAATTCGATATCGGGCGTGACACCGCGGTCCTGAGTGCTTTCGCCCGTGATCCGGTAATACTTACCGATCGTGACGTTCAATTGGCCTAACTCCGGCTTGCGGCCGAAGATGGTGTAATTGAGCGGGTGCGCATTTTGCACGGTGCCCTTGCCGTAGGTCTGCTGCCCGATGATGAGCGCGCGGCCATAATCCTGAAGGGCGCCGGCGAAGATCTCGGAAGCCGATGCGCTGAAACGATCCACGAGCACGATCAAAGGACCGCTGTAGAAGATGGCAGGATTGGGGTCATCATCCACCTCGATATGCCCGGTTGTGTCGCGCAACTGCACCACCGGGCCGCGATCGATGAACAAACCGGTCAAGGACTCCGCTTCGGGTAGATAACCGCCACCGTTGGCGCGCAAGTCCATGATCAGCACTTCTGCGCCGTCTTTGCGCAGTTCGGTGATCAAGCGCTGCACGTCGCGTGTCGTGCTCCGATAGTCCTTCGCACCGGCGCGGCTGGCATCGTAATCCTGATAAAAACTGGGAACGGTAATAATGCCGACTTTTACGTCCTTGCCGTTGCGCGTGACGGTGCGCATGGATTTTTTGGAGGCTTGGTTTTCAAGCGAGACGCGATTGCGTGTGAAATCCACGACCTTTTGCACCGAGCCTGGGGCGGCACCGGCGGGCAGTAATTGCAGGCGCACCATCGAGCCGCCCGGTCCGCGTATCTTCTGTACCACATCGTCCAAGCGCCAGCCGATCACATCGACCAGCTCTCCTGTTTTACCTTCGCCTACTGCGGTGATCCGATCGCTCGCGGCGAGCTTGCCACTGACGGCCGCCGGACCTCCGGCGATCACGTCGATCACCGTCACATAGTCGTCGGTCAGCTGCAACGAGGCGCCGATCCCCTCATAGCTCAAGCTCATCTGAATGTTGTATTCCTCGGAATTGCGCGCCGAGAAATAATTGGAATGTGGATCGAGCGACAACACAAAGGCGTTCATGAACGCCTCGAAAACATCATCGGGCTTGCTCTGATCCATGCGCTTTGCTACATGCTCATAGCGTTTGCGCAGCACATCGACGACTTCCGTCCACTGCTTGCCGGCCGTGACCAGCGACAAAGCGTCATTCTTGACACGCTTGCGCCACAGTTCATTCATCTCGGCGGTATTGGCCGGCCACGGTTCCTTTTCGCGGTCGAAATTGAAGCTCTCGTCGATTTCGAAATCCGGTTTCTTGTTAAGAAGATCTATCGCGAAAGCCATGCGCTCGCGGCTACGCTGCTGGTAGCGGCGAAAAATCACAAATGCGGGCTCGACGTCGCCGGTCTTGATCGCATCGTCGAGTTCATAGCGATACTTCTCGAACTCCGCGATGTCGCTGGCAAAGAAGTAGCTGCGCGCACCGTCGATGGCGTCGAGATAGCGATCCAGAATCAAGCTCGAGAGATGATCATCGAGCGGTGCCCGCCGGTAGTGCTCATGCGAGACAATGTCGGCGACGCGGCGCGCAACATAGTTCTCTTGTTCAGTCGGCGCGAGCGCGGCAGCCGCGGCGGGGGCCGCGGCGGGCGGCGTCATGGCGGCCCCGAGCAGGGCGGCAAGTCCTACTGCGCTCGCGCAGACGGCGATGCCGGTGATCCATCGCGAACGAGTGCCATTAAGCCGTTTAGTCATCACCGTCGCCGTTCTCCTGTAAACTCTTTTTCCCGTTCCCTTCAAGGCTAGAGAAGCCGCTGCCTCCTAGCAAGTGTATATGAGCCCAAGGATATGCGTCCGTTCACGGTTTTGATCGGCATTGTCCTGGGGTCCGCCGCGTCGATTACGTTCGGGCTCAGCAGCGTCCTCGTGGTGTTCTGGGTTTTGATGCGCGAACACCCGGATTTGTCCCGAGAAATGCCCCGGCTGGCGGTTAGCCTGGCGGCATTCGCAGTTCTGACCACCGCCAGCGCGGGGAGTTTCCTCGGCCAAGCCAGATTGCGGCCCTGGCGCCTCTGGGCGCACTTCGGTACCGCTTTTTCCCTTGGCATCGTCATTTTGCTGTATTGGCCGAGGCGCGCGTGAAAGGCCCGGGCTTTATGCGATTTCAAGGTGTTTTGCCTATGCTGATCGGGGTGGCACTCCTGCCTGCCTGTACGATTCATCCCAAGGAGCCGCCTCCTTCAACCGACATTGACGATACCGCCTTCGCAGAACACGTGCGCCGCTTGGCGTCGGAGGAGTTCCAGGGGCGTAAGCCCGGTGGTCCCGGCGAGGACAAGACGGTTTCCTATTTGATCGAACAATTTCGCAAGCTGGGCCTAAAGCCTGGCAACGGCAAGAGCTACGTGCAGCAGGTGCCCCTGGTGCAAATCACGGCCGGTGCGGATGCGACTTTGTCGACGTCGGGGCCCCAGGGAGCCCGCATCCTCGTTTTGGGCAAGGACATGGTCCTGTGGACCAAGCGGGCGGTGGCCGAAATCCAGGTTTCCCGCAGCGAGCTGGTCTTCGTCGGTTACGGCATTGTCGCGCCGGAGTATTCCTGGAATGACTACGCCGACATCGATGTACGCGGCAAGACCGTCATCGCTTTGGCCAACGACCCGGGTTACGCGTCGAAAGATCCGGCCGTGTTCAAGGGCAATGCGATGAGCGGTTACGGTCGTTGGAGCTATAAATTCGAGGAAGCGGCCCGCCACGGGGCTCGCGGCGTGCTGCTGATCCACGACGCTCAGTCTCAGGGCTACGGTTGGAACGCCATCCAGTCCACCTGGATGGGGGCCCAATTTGAGTTGCCGGCGGCCGATGGCTACGCAGGCCGGGCGGCCATCGAGGGGTGGCTGCAAAATGACGCCGCGCGAGCGCTATTCGCCGCCGCAGGATTGGACTTAATACGCCTAAGCGTCGCTGCCGCTTACCCGGGCTTCAAGGCTGTACCGCTCCGTATCACTGTCGATGCGACCCTACACAATGCGATTCGCAGCTTCAATTCGCAGAACGTGATTGCCGTTTGGAACGGTCGCAAAGGGCATGAATATGTTATGTACGCGGCGCATTGGGACTCGCTCGGCGTGGACGCGGCCGAGCAAGGGCACAGCACGTTCAATGGCGCGGTCGATAACGCCACGGGCGTCGCCGGCCTCCTGGCGCTGGCGCAGTCCTTCAAGCGCACCGACCCGAAGAGCGATCGCTCCATCGCCTTTCTCGCGACAACCGCAGCGGTACCGGATCTGCTGGGCTCGCAGTACTACGTGGAGAACCCGACCCTGCCTCTGCGCGATACGGCAGCGGTGATCAACGTCGATACCTTGATCGATGGCGGCAGAACGCGTGACATCAGTATTCTCGGATTCGGCAATACCGATTTGGAAGAGTCGGCGCGCGCTGATGCGCTCTTGCAGGGCCGTGAAGCGCATGCTGACCCAAATCCGCAGTTTGGTCTGTATTACCGTTCCGACAGCTACAGCTTCGCTCGTCGAGGGGTGCCGGTGCTATATGTGCAATCAGGAATCGACAGCGCAGCGCGCGGCCCCGCATGGGGTAAAGCGCACATAGCCGATTACTTTGCGAGTCGCTACCTTCAGAACAGCGATCAGTATTCCCCGCAGTGGGACGTCAGCGGCGCAGTCGCGGACTTAAATCTGTATTACCGAGTCGGCATGCGTATCGCGAACAGCCGGCGTTTTCCTCGCTGGTACGCGAATAGTGAGTTTCGCGCCCCGCCCGCTAATGCGGAGCGCTAGCGCTTTCCTAACCGAGTCCAGTGCGCTTTGCGGTCGAAGCTGCCGGAGCTGTTGTACGGGTCCGATCCTTGTTCGCGGTAGGAAACCTTCTTCGGCCCCGGCGCTAAGCTCAGCGAGGTTTGCGCCGCTCTGGCCTGCCGCAACTCTCGCACGGCGAAGCTGAAGGAAGAGGAATCCTCATTAGCTTGGGTCTTGTCGCTCGCCATCTTAAGCCCCGCCAAAATGCCAGTGCCGCTGTCGTAAGTCTTTCAATCTGATACGTGCTCTGGAAGGATGTTCCCAAATTGCGACGCCCGCCGAGCATCGGCATGACGAATTTGTGACGCGGTTCAAACCGCTGCGGACATAAGGTAGGCGCGGGATTACTTAACGAGCAAATCGCGCGACGGCGCTCAGCCGATGCGCGCGAAGGAGGCGGACAAAGGCCGGTCGAACGGCACGGAGCGATCGCGTCCGCGAGTTTTTGCAGTGTAGAGGGCTTGATCAGCGGCCTTGATAAAATCGGTGTAACTGCCGAACTGGATCGGAGCGCCGTTTGTTGCGCAGCCGATCGATACGGTGACCTTCGCATGATGCGAGCCGACCGCGTGGCCGGTATTGCGAAACGCCCTGACGATGCGCTCGCAGATGCTGTGCGCCGTCTCAGCGTCGGTCGCCGGCAGTACCACCACAAATTCCTCGCCGCCGTGACGCGCGATCAAATCGGTCTCACGGGTATTGACTCGTAAAATGCGCGCTGTGGCCTGCAGTACCCGATCGCCCGCCTGATGACCGAAGCTCTCATTGAGCTGCTTGAAATTATCCAAATCGACGAAGGCGACGCTCAGCGGCCACTTGTGTCGCGTCGAATTTTCAAACTCCCGCACCAGAAACTGCTCGAGATAACTGCGGTCGTAAACGCCGGTCAACGCATCGCGGCAAGTCTCCTCCTGAAGACGGCCTGAGACTTTCGTAACAGCCTCATGGGAGCGCAGGTTATTGATCTCGCGAAGCACGTGCAGGCTGCGCAGCATCAGCACTTCGCGCGCCTGCTCGAGAATCAGGTCTGGGTGCTGCTTGGAGAGCAGTTCGGATTCAAAAATCGCCTCCGTTTCCGGGATCATCGATCCAATCGTACCGAGTACTTGACCAAAGGCTACCCGATCCAGCCCGAGACTGCGTTCTGCGCACAAAGCGACTTCGGCGAACTGTCGCTGTTCCGGTTCCAGCAGGAAAAGATCTGCGACGGGCCCGGAGAGGGCGACGCAACGATCGAAGACTCCTGAGGGATGCGCTCTGTCGATGAATTCCAATTGGTGACTGTGCTCGATCGCGTGATACAGACGTTCCGGCAAATTCCAGCTCTTCATCAGCCAAGCTCCGAGCTGTGCGTGGTCAGCCTGCAGGCGCGTTTTTTCGTGCTCGGCAAGCGCCAGATGATCGCGCTGTAATTTCTCGCCCTGCTGATACAGATCGGGTACCGCCTGGTCGAGTGCCAGCATGCCGACATCCTGGAGCAGCGCGGCTAAGAATATTTCCTCCGCGAGCGTCTGATGCATGGCATCGCCTAGGGCGCGAGCCGCTGTGGCCGCGAGCAATGCACGGCGCCAATAAAATTTGTAACTAAGCCCGTTGGGTTTTGCCCCGCGCAAGGATTTCACCAGCGAGAAACTCAAAGCGAGGGTGAGGGTGGCGTTTAACCCCAGCACCACCAAGGCCTGCCGCAAACTCTCGCTCTTACGCCGCTGCGCATAAAGGGGCGAGTTGGCGATGCGCAATACTTTGCTGGATAGCGCCGAGTCCATGCTCAGTACTTTGGCGACCTGGCCCATTTCGATTTCCGGATCTTGCGCCAATTCGATGATATGCGTCGCCACTCCGGGCGGCGACGGAAAGTTCACTGATCGGCGAAGATGGGCTTCGATCTCGGGGCTCAAAACGCGACTCCAGGCACAAAACGGATGAGATCCGCTTATGACAAGGTAGCGTCCAGGATGCGAAAAACTTGAGTCAGGCCCAGGTGGCGCTGGCCCGCCACCAGCCGCGAAGCGCTCTGTAAAGGAGGTACAAGCCGTAGGGACCCAAGATAACCGCCCATGAGGCTATGGAGCCCTCGCCCAGGCCGTGCAAGACGCTGGAGTAGAGGTGTCCCAGGCTCGCCCCCTCAAAGCGTCCCAGCGCGGTCACGCCCGCGTAGAATATAAGCACGGGCATGAGGACAACGCCCATGAGCAGGCACGCCGCGGCCGCAACCAACTCCGCCCCCCAGGGGCTGGCTGTTGCAAAACCACGGAAGCTTAAGGCCATGCGCAATTATAAACGAATCACGGCGCCCCGCCCGCCGCTGTAGAATCGGACCGATGCGCTCCTGGACGCCCCAAACCTTGTACGAGATGAAGCCTTGGGCATTCATTGTGGTCGGGGGATTGTTGGGGGTGGGAATGATGTTGTGGTCGCTCTGGGCCGGACTGTGGACTGTTTGGCGAGGGCTGTTGTGCTTGGGTGGCGCCGGACTTGCCATCGTCGGCGGCGCGACCTTGCAGATGCGCCAGGACTATCGCGCCAAGAGCAAGTGGCGCCGAGACGCTCCGCCTTGATCCGCACCGCCGTTATCGGCGCCGGCTATTTGGGTCGATTCCATGCTCAGAAATATGCTGGCTTGCCCAATTCTCACTTGGTGGGGATCGCCGATCCTTCGGCGGCGGCACGCGAAAAAATAGCGTCCGAATTGGGCGTGGCCGTGCATCAGGATTATCGCGATCTGTTAGGGTCGGTCGATGCGGTGAGCATCGTCACGCCGACGGCGTCGCACTTCGAGGTGGCCAAGGCGTTCTTGGAGGCCGGCGCCAGCGTGCTGGTCGAGAAGCCCATGACCGTGACCATTGCCGAGGGCGAGAGCCTTATCGACATCGCGGCGCGGGCGAAGCGCATTTTGCAAGTGGGCCATTTGGAGCGATTCAATGCCGCGGTCCTGGCGGTGCAGCCCACGCTCACCATCCCCCGTTTCATCGAGTCGGCGCGCCTTGCGCCCTTCAAGCACCGAGGCACGGATGTGGACGTGGTGTTGGACCTGATGATCCACGATATCGATTTGATTTTAAGCATTGTCCGCTCGCCCGTGGTGTCCGTGGATGCCATCGGCAGCAGTGTCTTCTCCAAAGAGATTGACATCGCCAATGCGCGGCTGCGCTTCGCCAATGGATGCGTGGCGAATGCCACGGCAAGCCGTGTCAGCCTGAAAACCGAGCGCAAGCTGCGCTTGTTCCAAGACGATGCGTACATGTCGCTCGATTTGCAGCAGAAAATACTCACCGTCATCCGCAAGGGGAACGGTGTAAGTGCGGACGGCATGCCTCAGGTAGCGATCGAGGAGAACACCTACGAGCAGGGAGATGCTCTTAGGAGCGAAATCGAGGCGTTCCTGGATGCGGTGGCCACCGGCGGAGCACCTGCGGTGAGCGGCGAGGATGGTCTGCTGGCGCTTCGCACCGCGGTGAGCATCGCCGAACAAGTCGCAAGCTCAATGACGAAGTTTTCCTAGTGGGCAGGGGCGGGCGCCGCTGAGGCTGGCCCGGCCGCAGGAGGCGCAGAGGCTGCAGGCGCGGCAGGTCCGGTACCGGCTTCGTTGTCCGTAATCGTCACGCGGTCGACGAAGTAGCGCGTATCGGCGAAACAATTCGTAGGTACGCCGGGATGCTCTGTGTAATGCAATTGCACGCGCCGTCCGACTGCTTTGCTCAACTGGTCGGCGACTGACTGATCGCGCACGCTGAAGTTCCATAGCTGGGGCGATGAGCCGGCACCCAAGTATTGGCCGCCGCCATAATAGAGCGCGATCTCGCCTTCCCGCGTTTTGCATACCCAGCCGCGCTTGACGAATTTCTGCAACACGCCCGCGCGCTCTCCCTCGGCATACGCCCAGGCGAGCGTCAGCCACGTCCACAGGCCCCCGCCGGCGATGAGCAGCAGCAACAGAACCGTCAGCCAGCGGCCGGCACCGCCGGACCGCGCCCCTGCACGGCGCCGTCCAGTGTTATTCGGAACCTCAATCCTTGTCATAAGCGATATGCGCTCGCGGCCGAAAATTGGTGGAGCCGGGGGGAATCGAACCCCCGTCCATAAGTCCTACGCTACAAGCTCTACGTACGTAGCCACGTCTATTGTTCTCACCGCGCACTACCCAACGGGCAGGGAAAGCGCGCAGCCAGCCCGGTATTTTTTCGTTTAACACACCCCAGGCACGTGTGTTCCACTATCTGATGAGCGCTACACCTGAACGTTCGCATCAGCACGAGCCGTCCAGGTTTCAACCGCGATTAGGCGGCTAGAGCGTAGTTGTCTTGATTGGCAACTATAAGTTTGCAAATAGTTTAACGAGGAACCTGCACCTCGGTACGCACCTGCAGTTTCGCAACCCATGTCGAAACCGGTCGGCCCCAATCGAAGCCCTAGCTTACGCTTTTCCGCCTGCCTCGTCAGCGCCGCATCGCCTTCATTATTTTGGCCTTGTCGCGCTGCCAGTCCCGGTCCTTCTCGTTGGCGCGCTTATCGTGCTGTTTCTTGCCCTTTGCCAGGCCGATTTCAAGTTTGGCGCGGCCCGCTTTCCAGTACAGCTCAAGCGGCACCAAGGTATAGCCGCGCCGCTCCACCGCACCGACCAAGTGGTCGAGCTGCCGGCGGTTCAGCAGCAGCTTGCGGGTGCGGGTGGGATCGGCCGTGACATGCGTCGAGGCGGAGTTCAGAGGATTTAAGTGCGCGCCGAAGAGAAAAGCCTCTCCATTTTTCACGTACACATAGGCTTCAGCAATTTGCGCCTTGCCGGCGCGCATGCTTTTCACTTCCCAACCCATGAGGGAGATGCCCGCCTCGAAGCGCTCTTCGATGAAATAATCGAATCGCGCCTTGCGGTTGACGGCAATCGGCGGCAGTTTCTCGGGGGGTTTCATTGAATGCGGAAGTCTACTCGATCCGCCGATGGCGGCGCCCGCGCTTTTGCCGGACAATGCCTGCCATGCAGGTAGTGGAGCGCAGCGCCCTGGTGACCTTTTCGCCGGCGCAAATGTATGCCTTGGTCAACGATGTGCCGCGGTATCCTGAGTTCCTGCCTTGGTGCATCGGCGCCCGGGTGGACGAGGTGTCGGCGAGCGAGCGCATCGCCATGTTGAAAATCGCGCACGGTGTGCTGCAAACCGAATTCACCACCCGCAATACGCTCGCCCCGGACACCCGGATCGACATGCGGCTGACGCACGGACCCTTCCGCGACCTGCGCGGGGCTTGGCGCTTCGATGCCATTGGCACGCGCGGTTCGCGCGTACATTTCAAAGTGGAGTTTGAATTCAAGAACCGCTTGACCGCCGCGGCCTTCAACGCCATTTTCGAGGCGCTGTGCGGCAGTATCGTGGACGCCTTCGTGACGCGGGCCCAGAAGGTCTACGGCAAGCAGCCGTCAAGTCCGTGATCGGCATCGAAATCGTTTATGCATCGGCGCTGCGAAGCGCGAGCAAAGCCGTGCAATTGGTTGAGGGAGCAACGATCTGCGACGCGCTGGCAGCGGTCGCTTCGGATCCTCAATTCCTCGGTGTGGACCTGGCCAATTCTGCGGTTGGGGTTTTCGGCAAACTCGCCCGCCGCGACCAGATTCTGCAGGATGGCGACCGGGTGGAGCTGTATCGCCCGCTTTTGCAAGAGCCCAAAGATGCGCGCCGGAAGCGCGTTAATAAACCCGGCCGTTCTTGATTTTCGCGGCGGAAGCGTCCTGGGCGGCGGCTTCGGCATCGCTCGGTTTATCCAAGCGAGCCACCTTATCGCCCTCGAAGTACACCGTCACACGACGCGAATCAACGTGGCGCGACCGTCCCTTCTTTAGATAGTAAATATAGTCCCAACGATCTTTGTTGAAGCTATCCGCGACCATGGGGGTGCCCAAGAGATATCGAACTTGGCTGCGAGTCATGCCTTCTTTGACCGTGTCGACCGCGCTTTGATTGAGGAAGTTGCCTTGTTGGATATTGATGCGGTATACGCATCCGGAAGCCAGGAGAGTTACCGCGGTTGTCAACACAAGGCACTGAATTATTTTCATGAAAGTAGTGAATCAGCCGTCAAATGATTGATAATCGGCACCCATCATAACCCAAAGGCTCAGCATGCCGCAGCGCCTGAAATCCGATGCCACCGGCGACAGCAATGACCTGCGCAACGCGGGCCTGAAAGTAACGCTGCCGCGGCTCAAAATTCTTGAAATTCTTGCGGAGGGTCCGGCGCGCCACATGAGCGCCGAGGACATCTACAAAAAGCTCATCGTATCGAATCAGGACATCGGGCTCGCCACGGTGTATCGCGTGCTCACTCAATTTGAGGCCGCTGGTCTCGTCACACGCCATCATTTCGAGGGCGGGATGGCGGTCTTCGAACTCAATCACGGCGTGCACCACGATCACATCGTGTGTGTTGACTGCGGGAAAGTCGAAGAGTTCATGGACGGCGGCATCGAAGAACGCCAGCATGCCGTCGCCAAGCGCTTGGGCTTTGAAATCAGCGATCATGCGTTGATTCTCTACGGCCACTGCCGCAAGCCGAACTGCCCTAATCAGAAGCGCGTCAAGACGGCCTCATAAGGTAGGCGTACCCGGGGGAGCCCGGCTACTTCGGTGCACTGCGTGAAGTTTTCTTCTGAGGCGTTTCCGCAGTATGGCCTCGCGCCAGCATTTCCCGCGCATGCGCTCGTGCCTGATCCGTGATATCGATCCCGCCGAGCATGCGGGCGATTTCATCGATGCGTTCCGAAGCGCTCAAGGTTTTGACCGCGGTGCGTGTGATCTTGCCGTCGCTCAACTTGGTGACGCGAAATTGACTGTGTGCCTGAGAGGCGACTTGCGCCAGATGCGTCACGCACAGCACCTGTGCGCGCTCGCCGAGTTCGCGTAATTGCCGGCCGACGATTTCCGCCACCGCCCCGCCGATGCCGGCGTCGACTTCGTCGAATACCATGCACAAGGCCGAACGCTTTGCTCGGCCGGCCACTTGGACCGCGAGACTGATGCGTGAAAGCTCACCGCCTGAGGCCACCTTGGCAAGGCTTTTCAGCGGCTGGCCGGGATTCGCGCTGACGAGAAACTCGACTTCATCGCGACCTGTACTTGAGAACTCCTGCTCGCTGCAAGCCACATTGACGGCAAACTCCCCGCCGGCCATTCCCAGAGTCTGCATCAGCTGGGTGACCTGGGCTGCGAATAGGCGCGCGGCGGTGCGGCGCTCATCGCTCAAGCCCTGCGCGGCCGTGCGGTACTCTCGCATCAGCTGCGCTGTTTGAGTTTCCAGGGCGGCCAAGCTTAGTTCTGCATTATCGAGGCTCGCGACTTCTGCTGCGACGCGCAGCAGTTGTGCGGGAAGCTCCAACACGGGCACGCGATGTTTTCGCGCCAGGGCTTCGAGCGCTGCTGCGCGCCTTTCGATCTCCTCCTGACGCGCAGGATCGACATCCAGATCATCGAGATAATGACGCAGCGACTCGGCAGCCTCTTGAGTGAGAATGGCGGCCTCGGCAAGCAACTTGCCGGACTCACTGAGTTTCGGATCCATCTCGGCCACGCCGCGAAGTGCGGCAGCGGCTTTGCCGAGCAGGTCATGGGCGCTGTCGGCCTCCGATTCATAGACCGCAGTCAGCGCCGTGCGAGCGGCCAGCCCTAGTCGGCCGCGGCCCGCGAGGCGCTTTTGATCGGCGAACAGATCCTCTATCTCGTTGGCAGTTCCGACCTCCGCCGTGAGCTCGCCAAGCTGATAGCGCAAAAGATCAAGACGGGAATGGCGATTTTCGGCGGCGCTTTTGAGCGACTCCAAATCCCGGCGGCAGGCGTTGTATCGCTCGAAGCATTCCGCGACCCTGTGCAGCAAGGCAGGCGTTCTTAAGCGCTCATCGAGCAGCCCGCGTTGCGCGGCGCGGCTGACCAAGTGCTGGAACTCCTGTTGGCCATGGATTTCGAGCAGGTGTTCCGCTAGTTCGCGCAATGCTTGCAGGGGCACGATTTGGCCGTTCACATAGGCGCGCGAGCGGCCGTCCGCCCCGATTACCCGCCGCACGATGAGTTCGCCCTCATAGTCGATCGATTGATGTTGCAGCCAGGTGATGGCGCCAGGCGGGAGGCCGGCGAAACTGGCAGCAATTTCCGCGCGCTCCGCACCGTGTCGCACGATATCGCCCGCGCCGCGCCCGCCGGCAATCAGCAGCAGCGCGTCGACGATGATGGACTTTCCCGCCCCGGTCTCCCCGGTGAGCGCCGTGAGGCCTGCGCCGAACTCCAATTCCGCCTTGTCGAGGAGAACCAAGTCCCGCAATTGCAAATGCGTCAGCACAGGCTTAAGCCCTACGCGTCCGGTTGACGGTCATGCCCGCCGCGGCCCCAATGCAGCTTGGAGCGCAGCAGCCGGTAGTAGTCGTAACCGGGCGGATGCAGCAACGTGATCTGCGCATCGGCGCTCTCGATGTACAAATTGTCGCCTTGCTCCAAGTCCCCGATTGCGGTGCCATCGCAAGTGACCTGGCCGCGGGATTCGAAACGATCCGAGATGCGCAGTTGAATCTTGCTGCCCGCCCGAACGACGATGGGACGGTCGCTCAAGGTATGCGGGCAAATCGGAGCCAGTACCCACACATCCAAGTCAGGCTCGACGATCGGACCGCCGCAAGATAACGCATAGGCCGTCGATCCGGTTGCCGTAGCAATGACGATGCCATCCCCGCCGTGCGAGTTGACGAATCGGCCATTGATGGAGGTCTCGAAATCCATGGTGCGGCCGGTTTCCCATTTGTTGACCACCACATCATTTAATGCCAGGGCGCGCACGCTTTTACCGTTGTGGCTATCGAGCCTCGCCGCGAGCAGCGATCGGCGATCCTCGCTGTACCGGCCCGCCAGCACCGAATCGACATCTTCGAGCATGCAACTCGGGCTGACGTCGGTCAAGAATCCCAATCGCCCGCGATTCACGCCGAGCAAAGGCACCGAGTGCCCGGCCACCAATCTTGCCGCATACAGCAGGGTGCCATCTCCGCCGATGGCCACGATCAGATCCGCGCGGCTCGCAAAAGACTGTTCGGGGCAGGGCACCACGCTATCCGCCGGGAACACTAAACCGACGCTGGGGTCCACGAGCACCGGCACCCCGCGGGCGTGAAAATGCGCCGCCAGCCCCAACATGCATTCCGCGACACGGAGATCTTTGGAGTTGCCGACGAGGGCCACGGACTGGAATAGGTGAGGCATGTCGATTCCTTGTAGCATGACCGCGCCAAGGCGGTCACGCGGGATAACGAGTTATTGGCGCCCTCGTTGGACTTGACTTGAGCAGGACGGGCTAGGTAGCGTCAAACATGTTATATGGACCTACTATGACAGAAGGTGCCGACGAGGGACTTAATGAGCGGGCTCAGTTGCTCCTCAAAGCGCTCATCGAGAATTATATTCGCGACGGCCAGCCGGTGGGGTCTCGGACATTGTCGCGCGACTCCGGATTGAGCCTCTCATCGGCCACCATTCGCAACGTCATGGCGGACTTGGAGGATTTGGGCTTCGTCTCCTCGCCCCACACCTCGGCTGGCCGGATCCCCACCGACAAGGGCTACCGGTTCTTCGTCGACACATTGCTCAAGCTTAAGCCCTTGCATCACGAGGAGATCGAGGATATCGAGCGGCGCTTGTACTCAGATGCGGCGAATGGGCGCTCCATGGTGCAGATGGTGTCGCAGATGCTTTCCAGCGTGTCGCACATGGCCGGCCTCGTAACTCTGCCGAATCCGAATTATATCTCGCTGTCGCAAATTGAGTTCATCACGCTGTCCGAGAATAGGGCGCTCGCCATCATGGTGATGAGCAATCGGGAAGTGCAAAACCGCGTAGTGCAGCTGGATCGCTCCTACTCTGCCGAGGAGTTGCGCAGGGCTGCAAATTACCTCAACGAGGCATTTTCCGGCCGCTCCATGCCGGACGTGCGCGCGTTGCTGCTCGCGCAACTGCAGGAAACGCGCCAGCATATGGATCAGCTCATGAAGGATGCGATCCACATGGCGCAAAAGGTCTTCGACACAGCGCCGGCGGAGCGCGTCGAATATGTGATCGCGGGCGAAACCAACTTGATGGGCTTTGCGGAATTATCAAATGTGGACCGCCTGCGCCGTTTGTTCGAGGCGTTCAATGAGAAGCACGACATTTTGCGGCTCCTCGATAGCTGCTTGCGGGCTGACGGGATCCAGATCTTTATCGGGCAAGAGTCCGGCTATCGGATTTTGGACGACATTAGCGTAGTCACTGCGCCCTACATGGTCGATAACCAGGTGGTGGGCGTACTCGGCATCATCGGCCCCACCCGAATGGCCTACGAACGGGTCATTCCTATCGTCGATATCACGGCCAAATTGGTCGGTTCGGCCTTGAACGCCCGCAAATAGCCCCCACCTGATCGCTTCGAACGGCCTTCATGGCCGCTATTTTCATGGGGGCGAGTGAGTGAACGACAACAACCAGGCTTCAGGGGTTAACGGCACGGAGACGAATTCCACTGCCCCCGTTGAAGCGCCCGCGGCGCTGGTCGCCGCAGAAGCAAAGGCCACCGAAAACCGCGAAAACTATCTGCGCGCCGTCGCCGAGATGGAAAACTACCGCAAGCGCACCGAGCGTGAACTGGAGAATGCCCGCAAGTTTGCGGTGGAGCGTTTTGCCCAAGATTTGGTCGCGGTAGGCGACTCGCTGGAGGCGGGCATCGCCGCGGCGGCCAGTAACCCGGGACCGGCGCTGCTCGAAGGCGCACAGGGCACCCTCAAGCAATTGCAGAGTGCTTTCGATAAGGCGGGCATAAAGCTCATCGACCCTGCCGGGCAACCCTTCGACCCGGAGTGGCACGAGGCGATGCTGGTCCAGGAGAGTGCGGATCAGCCGGCCGATACCGTGCTTTCCGTCATTCAGAAAGGCTACTCCTTGAACGGGCGCTTGCTGCGCCCCGCAAGAGTGGTGGTGAGTAAGGCGCCTAGCGAGGGCGCCAATTGAAAAACGCGTGACACGTCCCAAAGTACGGTCGCAAGCTTCGATTTCTTAGAGGATTTTCACAATGGCTAGAATTATCGGCATCGATCTGGGCACCACCAATTCATGCGTCGCAATCATGGAGGGCGGCAAGCCCAAGGTGATCGAGAACAGCGAGGGTGATCGCACCACGCCCTCGATTGTTGCCTTCACCAAAGATGGCGAGGTGT
>JANYAD010000114.1 GCA_025355165.1 Gammaproteobacteria bacterium
CATGGCAGGCTTCAGCCAGGGGGGTGGGGTTGGACTGGCGTTGTCGCAGTGGATGGTCAACGGCGACCCCGGATTCGACGTATGGGCCATGGACGTCGCACGCTACGGTGGCTGGGCCACCCGCAGCTACACCAACGAAAAGGTACGAGAGAACTACTCGCGGCGGTTTTCGATCCGCTTTCCGAATGAAGAACTGCCGGCCGCCCGCCCGCAACAGACCACCGCGCTCTACGACACGCTGCTGAAAGCCGGCGCCGTCATGGGCGACAGCTGGGGACTCGAGACGCCGCTGTGGTTCGCCCCACCCGGCGTCGAACCCAAAGACGTGGTGTCCTTCCACCGCTCCAATGACTTTCCGCACGTCAAGGCGGAGTGCCTCGGTGTGCGCAAGGGAGTTGGGGTGACCGAGATTGCAAATTTCGCCAAATACGAAATCTTCGGTCCAGGTGCCGAAGCTTATCTCTCGAGCCTGATGACCAACCGCATGCCCAAGGTCGGTCGCATCGTGCTGACGCCGATGTTAAACCCGGGCGGAAAGCTGATCGGGGACTTCACCATTGCCCGCGCCGCCCCCGAGAGGTTCCTGATGTGGGGATCATCGCAGGCGCAGATTTATCACATGCGTTGGTTCGAGGCGCATCTTCCGGCGGATGGCTCGGTGGATTTGAAGCGCCTCGACATGGGGATGGTCGGTCTGTCGATTGCCGGCCCGCGTTCACGTGAGTTGCTCTCGCGTCTAACCGATGAAGAGGTCGAAGCCAAGGCGTTGCGCTTCATGGATCATCGGGCAATCGACGTCGCAAACTGCCCTGCGCTGGTGAATCGCATAACTTACACCGGCGATTTGGGATACGAAATCTGGGTCGCGCCCGAATACCAGCGTCGCCTCTACGAGGGAATCCGCGCGGCGGGTGAAGATCTTGCTCTCATCCACTTTGGCATGCGGGCACTGCTGTGCCTGCGGCTCGAGAAGAACTTTCCGACCTGGTATCGAGAGCTTCGGCCCATCTACGGCGCCTTCGAGGCGGGTCTTGAGCGATTCGTCGACTTGAGCAAGCCCGACTTCATCGGCCGCGAGGCCGCCCTGAGAGAAAAGGCCAGCGGCGGGACCTTGAGGCGCGTGAGCTTCGCGGTCGATGCGCACGATGCCGACGTTCTCGGCGACGAACCGGTATCGCACCAGGGCAAGGTCATCGGCTGGGTCACCTCCGGCGGCTACGGCCATTATGTGGATCGCTCGCTGGCGCAAGGCTACATTCCCGCGGCCCTCGCAAAGGACTTGAGGCAAGGTGCGTTCGAGATCGAGATCTTGGGCGAGCAACGCAAAGCATCGATCTTGAGTGAACCCCTGTTCGACCCTGAGGGCGCGCGCATGCGCATGTAGGAGCCACTATGACCGAACCCAGCCGCGACAGCACCTCACGCCCCCGGCGCCGAGCAGCGCCCGCCAACTCGACTTCGGCCGCGGAAAGCCGCAGCCGGCACTACCGTACACTGAAAAATCCGTTTCAACCCTGGCGCGTGTTCTCGGATGACCGCGTGGAGGCGCTCCATCACACCGCGCTCGGGATTCTTGAGGTGGAGGGTCTCAAAGTGCTCTCTGCGGACGCACGCGCTCGCTTTCGCGCGGCCGGCGCCGCGGTCGATGAGAGCACTCAGTTCGTGCGCATCGACCGCGGTCTCGTTGCTGAATCGCTGGCGCGCGCCCCGCGACAAATCACTCTGCACTCCCGGAACCCCGCGCGTCACGTGGCTCTCGACGGGACGGCAATCTCATTCGCGCCCGTCTCAGGTCCCCCGCATGTGATGGATCTGGCCGGTGGACGCCGCAACGGCACACTTGCCGACTACGCAAACGGTGTGCGCCTCTGCCAGGCCTTCGAAGTCATCCAAGTGCTCGGTGCCTTTACCGAGCCGCAAGACATTCCCGTCGAGTGCCGGCAACTAGAGATGCTGCACGCACAACTGACGCTCTCGGACAAGATCCCCCATACTTATTGTCGCGGCCACGCCCAAGTAGCGGACTGCTTCGAGCAGGTGCGAATTGCCAACGGTCTTTCTGAAGCGGCATTCCGCGATACCGCCTGCACCTACACCATCATCAACACCAACTCGCCGCGGGTGCTGGATGCGCCCATGGCCGACGGGATCATCGATTTCGCCCTCGCGGGCCAAGTGCAGATGATCACGCCCTTCACGCTCGCCGGTGCCATGGCGCCGGTCACGATTGCCGGTGCACTGACCCTAGCCCACGCCGAAATGCTCGGGGGCCTGGTTCTCGCGCAGATTTGCCGGCCGGGAGCGCCGGTCGTCTATGGCAGTTTCACCTCCAATGTCGACATGAAGTCAGGATCGCCGGCTTTCGGCACGCCGGAATACTTCAAAGCTCAACTCGGTGCCGGTCAGATGGCACGCTTCTTGGGATTGCCGTGGCGATCATCCAATGCCACCGCCTCGAATGCACCCGACGCGCAAGGCGCGTACGAGTCTCAAATGAGTCTATTCGGCGCGCTCTGCGGCGGAGCGAATTTTGTGTTGCACGCCGCCGGCTGGCTCGAGGGCGGACTGTCCGCAAGCTACGAGAAGTTCATTCTCGATGTCGAACAACTGCAGATGCTCGCCGAGACACTGCAACCCTTGGGCGCCACCGACGCCGACTTCGCGCTCGATGCCATCGTCGAGGCGGGACCGGGTGGTCACTTCTTCGGCACCCAGCACACCTTGGCGCGATATCGAGACGCCTTCTACTCGCCGCTGGTCTCCGACTGGCGCAACTTCGGCGCCTGGAGTGAAGATGGGGCGAAGACAGCAACCGAGCGGGCCGCGACCGTCTGGCGTTCGACGCTCGATTCGTTCACGCCGCCACCGCTCGATCCAGCCATTGCGGAAGCCCTCGAGGCGTTCCGACAGCGGCGTATCGAGGCAGGAGGTGCACCGCCGCCGGGTTAGCACCGGCGGTTCGAGCCGCCCACCGAACTATGGGAACTGTTCCCGAATTCGTTCGTGATCGAAGTAGTTGATCTTCTCCTGCAGCACGAAATTCTCTTAACCTTATCGTCCGGATCAAAGCCCACTGGCTGGGGCGACTGGGCAGTTTCGTGCAGGGCTATAGCTCACAAGAGCCCGATGGTCGCCTGCTTTTTCCTCTCTTATCTGCCGCCGGGTTCACCCATGCAGTTTTGCCGACGACCGCTTCCTCGGCTGTTTCGCGCACCTCGAAAGTCCCTTCCTTGAAGTTTTGTGCGCATCACCCCCCACGTCGGTGCGCTGGTCTGTCGAACCGTCTGCGCGGAATGATGTCCGAATACATGCCGCGTTTCTAACTAAGGCCTAATAAGCACCCCCGATTCAACCATGTGCGCTTGCCCCGGTTGTTTCTCAGACTTTTGAGTTAGCCAAAACCAAATTGAGAACACATTTAGTCTATATGGGCGAGGACGGAGGCGCGCCGCATAAGGGGCGCTAATTCATCACCAAGCATGTCAGAAAAAAGGAGCGCTGCTCTGACCGCGCGCGCCACCCGCCACTGGAGCTCGGATAACGCTGCTACGACTGGGGCAGCGTTCGCCTTTGTTTTTTTGCCTTTTCATTGGCGCGGCTGCTGGACCATCCGAATGGCATCGAGCAGCGGCTTCAGTGAACGATGGCGAAGCAGGTACATCGTATCGCCCATGGTCGACGCGAACGCGGCGGGGATGGGATTCACGAGGACCACCGTGTCACGCAGCTGATCCACCAGCGCCTTTGGCGAATGCTCATAAGCGCGTTCTTGCCGCCGGCCCGCCTGGGCGGTATGAAACTTGCGTTCGTACAAAAAGTCGTCGAGTGAATCGTCAAGCATGACTGCGGCCCACAACGCATACACATCAAATTCGCAGGCGTAATTCATCATATCGGTCGTAAATCCGCCTGGGGGCCGCACATTTATCTCGAGCGCGACATACGAGCCGTCAATGCGCGCAAAGAATTCGATGTGGAAGAAGCGCCGGCGCAGGGCAAACGCCGCGAGCGCCTGAAGACCGACCTGTTCAAGTGCCGGCGGAATGGTGCGAAGAGAATAATAAAACCCATCGAGGACACCAGACCTGACCTCCATGATTCCCCTGTCGTAGGCATGAGACGTGCAGAAAACGACGCGCCCTGTCCGATCCACCAGGCCATCGAATGTAACAATGGCGCCTTCTATGAAGGGCTGTACGATGTGACCGTCAAGGGGCAGAAGGAGCGCAGCCTCGAGCTCGGCGTCCGTCGATACCCGGAAGGTAGACGTGGCTCCGGAACCGCGGTCTGGCTTGAAGACGAGTGGAAAGCCGTGCTTCACGACGAAGCTTTTGACGGCCTCTGAGGACAAGCAGCGAATGCCCGGCACGCAGGGCACGCCCGCCTTCTGAAATGCCTCGGCCATCGCAAGCTTGCTGCGAACGCGTGCCACGTCTCTCGCCGTGAGGCCTTCAATGCCGAGGTCGTCGCGGAGGCGACCCTCGACCTCAAGCCAGTGCTCACCGTTCGATTCCACAAAGTCAATTGCACCGTACTCGGCGATCATAGCGATAACGATGGTGAGCAGGACATCATACTCACCCATGCGGGGCTGTGTAGCTTCAGCGACTTCTGGACAAAAGGCTTGCGCAAAGATGAGAGACTTCGAGCTGCTGCGGGCGCCCCGCAGACGGAGCGAAGTGAATGAGCAA
>JANYAD010000118.1 GCA_025355165.1 Gammaproteobacteria bacterium
ATGCTCATGGCCGATTCTGATGCAGGCTTTAGCAGACGTGATTTTGTACAGAGTGCCGTTTCCGGTGCGGCTTTGACGGTGCTGCCCATTGGCGCGTTCGCGGCCGGGGCGAGTGACAAGGACAAGGCGGCAGTGTTGGCGCAGGTCCCAAAGATGCACGCTGAGAACATCAAGCGTTTACAGGATTGGATAGCGTTGCCGTCCATTGCCGCGGAAAACAGGAATTTTCCGCAGGGTCCGCAGTACATGGCGAAGCTTGCGCAGGATGCGGGATTCACTGATGTGAAGCTGATTGCGACGTCAGGCAAGCCCGGCGTGTACGGCAAGATCGATGCCGGCGCTAAAAGCACCATGGCGATTTATTTCATGTACGACGTAAAACAGTTCGTTGCGGAGGAATGGAGTTCGCCGCCGCTCGAGGCGCGGTTGGTGCAGAAGGAGGGGTTGGGAACCGTGTGCACGGGGCGCGGGGCGGTCAATCAAAAGGGTCCGGAAAATTCTTTCTTGAGCGCTCTCATGGCGTTCAAGGCTGCGGGGAAAAAGCTGCCCGTCAATCTAGTGCTGGTATGCGAGGGCGAAGAGGAAATCGCTTCGCCGCATTTTCAGGAAGTGGTGAAGGATCCTGAGGTGATGGCGCAGTTGAAGAAGTGCGTCGGAGTGTTCATGCCCTCTGCCGGCCAAGACCGGGATGGCGGAGTCGAAGTCTCCTTGGGTGCAAAAGGGGTGGTCGAGCTGGAACTCATTTCGAGCGGCGAGAAGTAGGGGCGCGGCCCCGCGCACGATGTCCACTCGAGCCTCGAGGCGCAGGTGGATTCGCCGAGCTGGCATTTGGTCCAGGCTTTGAACACGCTGATTGAAAAGGATGGGCACACGCCGGCCGTGGAGGGCTTTTTCGACAAGGTCAAGCCGCTCAGCGCGGCGCAGGAACAGATGATTCGAGACCACGCGGCAAAGTCGGCTGAAAGCACGGCGAAGAAGGCTCTCGGTGTGCAGCACTGGGTGCACGATAAGAATTGGGTGGATTCGTTAATGTTGTTGGAATCTCGTCCCACTATCAACATCGAAGGATTGGTGGCGGGCTATACAGGTCCAGGCGGCAAAACCGTGCTTCCGCACAAGGCGGTGGCCAAGATAGACATGAGACTCGTCCCCGATATGACGGCGGCCGATACGCTCGCGAAACTAAAAGCGCATCTGGCGAAAAACGGGTTTGCCGATGTCGAGGTCAATATGAGCGGCGGTTACAACCCGACGCAAACCGATGCGGACAGCAAGCTGATCAAAACGCAGATTGCGACCTATAAAAAGCTCGGCGTCGAACCGCAGCTCTGGCCGCGCTCGGCAGGATCATGGCCTGGATTTGTGTTCACCGACCCGCCCTTGAGTTTGCCGGCGGGTCATTTTGGTTTGGGCCACGGCACCGGTGCGCATGCCCCGGACGAATACTATTTGATCGAATCCACAAACCCCAAGGTGCAGGGTCTAGACGGGGCTGTGGCCTCCTTCGTGGAGTACCTGTACGCGCTGAGCTGATCGGCATCGCGCCCGATGATTCCTAAGGCGCGGGCGGAGCCGTCGCAGACGGCTTTTCCCCGGCCTCGGGGTTCTCATGTGGGGCCTTGTCCCCATTGGCGGCAGCTCGTGCTCTTTGCGCGCCCCGTCGAGCCGTGGCCGCGATTTCCTGGGCCCCTTCTTTTGTCGTGACAGCCACTTCATGTGCCACCTGTCTGGCGGTCACCGTCAAATGCTTCGCCCCGTCTTGGGCGGCGTCGGCGACCACTTTCACATCGTGCTTCACGGTCTCGCTCATGGCCGAGGCCTGGTCGTGCGCCAGCGTTGTATCCGGCGCAGGATCGTCTGCGGCATGCGCGAACCCCGCGAACGCCAAGGTTATCGCGACACCCACCCCGAGAATGAATTGATTCGGCATGTCTGCACCTTACACCCGCTAGTCGAAAATCCTGGCGTACTTTTCACGCAGCACGGTCTTTTGTACTTTGCCGGTGCCGCCCAGGGGAAGGGAATCTAAGAAAATAACCTTATCCGGTACCCACCACTTGGCCATTCGATCGGCGAGGAAAGCGAGGATATCGTGCGCCTCCAAGCTGTGACCCGGCCTGCGAACGACGAACAACAACGGCCGTTCTTGCCATTTAGGGTGGCTCACGCCGATGACGGCGGCCGCTGCGACGGCGGGATGTCCGATGGCAGCATTTTCCAGATCAATTGAGCTGATCCACTCGCCGCCGGTCTTGATCAGGTCCTTGGCACGATCCCGGATCTGCAGCACGCCGCATGAATCAATGGTCGCAATATCGCCGGTGGGAAACCATCCGTCCTTGAGCGGCGAGGCGTCATTCTTGTAATAGGCGCTGACTATCCAGTGTCCGCGCACCATCAGTTCGCCCTGCGACTTCGCGTCGCGCGGCAGTTCCGCGCCGTCCTCGCCTACGACTTTGATTTGCACCCCGAACACCGGCTTTCCGCAATTGGATGCCGCCGCATGGCGTTTAGCCGGATCCCACCCCAGCTGCTCTCGGCTCGAAGAGCTCATGGTCGCCACCGCCGTCGTTTCAGTCATGCCCCAGCCCTGTCTTACCTCAATGCCGAAGCGCTCGTCGAATTGGGCAATCATTGTAAGGGGCACGGCCGAACCGCCCGATACGATTCGCTTTAGGCTGGAAAACGGCAACTGGTGCTGTTCGACATACTGCAAAAGCTGCAGCCACACGGTAGGCACGCCCGCGCTTACCGTAACTTTTTCATTTTCCATCAACTCATAAAGGCCGGCACCGTCCAAGCGGGGTCCGGGCAAGACAAGTTTCGATCCGCCGATGAAGCATCCATACGGTATGCACCAGCCGTTGATGTGAAACATGGGCACCACCGGGAGCACCGCGTCCCGGGGTGAAAGTGACAACAGCGCGGGCATGCAAATGGTCATGGCATCCAAAACTATCGCGCGATGCGAATAAACAACGCCTTTTGGATTTCCCGTCGTGCCCGAGGTGTAGCAGATGGCCGCAGCGGCGTGTTCATCGAATGTTGGCCACGAGAACTCTTCGCTTTGAGATCCGATCAGCGTCTCATAGCAATAGATGTTCGCAATGCCGAGGGTAGGCATATTTCGCGCGTCGCTCATGCATATCCAGGCTCTGATATTCGGACAAAACTGGGCGATGCCGGCAATCAGCGCAGCGAAGCTCGGGTCAAAAAAGAATATGCGGTCCTCGGCGTGGTTCACGATGTAGATGAGTTGTTCGAGATGCAAACGGGGATTGCAGGTGTGCACAATCAACCCGCTGCCCGAAACCGCGTAGTAAATCTCGACGTGCCGGTGATTATTCCACGCCAGGGTTCCGACGACGGATCCGGCATCCAGACCGAAGTCCGCAAGGGCATTTGAGAGTTTTTTTATTCGTGCGGCGCACTCGGCGAAACTATAACGAAAAACGGGACCATGCGTCTCGCGCGAAACTATTTCCGTCTCGCCGTTCTGTGCGGCGGCGTGCTCGATGATCGCGGAAATCAGCAGTGGCTGATTCATCATGAGTCCGCGTAGCAACATCGCGCTCGTGCCTATTTATCGTGCTTTTTGTGCGCGGCCGCGCTCTCCTGGGCGCGGTAAGCGATCCAGCTCTGTTCAATCAGATAGGCATGCACGTTGTCGGCGTCATTCTCGCTCAAAATGTCGTCGAATCGCTCCATTCCCGCGGGGGCCAATGCGCCCTTGAGCAGAATGTCCTTGAAGGCAACGTGCAGCCCTTGGTTGAGCTTGCGAAGGTCAGGCGTGGTGCTGGGCCCTAGCTGATGACAACGGGTGCATTGCTCAATAAAGGTGATTTCTCCGGCATCGATTTGCGCCTTGGTCGCCTTTTGCTCGGGCGGCTTGGGGAACAGCGGCTCGGTTCGACGCGGCGGCTTCGGCACGGCGCTGCCGTCCAGTTTGAACGCAATTATTCGATTGGTGTTCTCGAACTTGAGCGCGGCACTGCTCGGCGGGATTGCGCCTACTGTGATCGGGGTGCCGCCGTAGCCGACCTGGACGGCAACGTATTGCTCGCCCTTGATGGCGTAGGTCATCGGCGCGGCCATGATGTGGCTGCCGGTTTCCACTACCTTCAAAACTTTGCCCGTATCGGCGGCGTAAACCCACAGCGCGCCACTACCGCGACCTTGAAACACGAGATTCCCGGCGGTCGACATGACACCGCCGTCGTAGCCGCGGATACCGGAAGAGGTTTCATGTTCCCAGACGACTTTTCCGCCCGCCGGATCCCAGGCGCGAATCAATTCGCGCACGGGTTTCACATGGCGCGACGCCTTCACTGCCGCTTCATCGGGCACGGCGCCAAACAGCCGCATCGCGTCCTTCGAGTCATAAGTGTCGTCGGGAATGATGCCCTGCACCGTGAAGAAACCTTCGACGTACTTCACTTTACTGCCGTTATGCAGCAGATCGACCCAGATCGTCGGTACATCGATTACCGGAATGTATGCCAGGCGCGTCTGTGGGCTGTACGACATCGGGTTCCAAGTATGGGCGCCGAACCAAGAAGGATAGGTGAGCTTGGCAGTGTTGTACCAATCTGCCTGGTCAGTAAGCACGGGCCGCCCGGTTTGCATATCCACATGGGTGGCCCAGTTCATGAAGGCAAAATTATTGGCCGACAAAAGCTTGCCAGTCTTGCGATCCAACACATAGAAAAAGGCGTTCTTCGAGGCTTGCATAATCACCGAGCGCGCCTCGCCATCAATCATCAGGTCGGCCAACACCATTTTCTGTACGGCGTCGTAGTCCCAGCTGTCATGCGGGGTCTCCTGGTAATACCAAGCCATGCGCCCTGTCGTGGCATCGAGGGCGATAATGCAAGTGGCGTACAGAGCATCGAGGTGCTCCGAGCCCAGCTGGCGAAGATCATAGGGGGCCGCGTTAGCCGTGCCGAAATAGAGGAGGTTAAGTTTCGGATCATAGGCGAATCCGTCCCATGCCGTGGCGCCACCCTTGTATTCGGGTTTGCGCTGCGGATCCCAAGTTTTGTCCGCGGCGGCCAATTCCGGATTCTCATACGGCTGGCCCGCAGCGGGAGGAACCGTGAAAAACCGCCACTTCAGGGTCCCTGAGCCTATGTCATACGCGGAAATATAGCCGCGCACCGCACCATGTCCCATGTCAGCGCCGCTGTTGCCGATCACCACCAGATCGCCGGCGATCTGCGGCGCACCCGTGCTGGAATAGGGTAACTTCCGATCGATGATGGTGTCCGCTTCCCAGCGCTTCTTACCGGTTGCTGCGTCGAGGGCATGCAGACGGCCATCGACAGAAGCCACGAACACCATTCCTTTCCAGACGGCGACTCCGCGGTTGACCAAGTCGCAACAAGGATTTCTGGCCATGAAGTGATCTGCGTTCGGGTCGTAGCGCCACAATTGCTTGCCGCTGCCTGCATCCACCGCGTAAACGTAGCCCCAGGTGCCCGAGGTGTACATCACCCCATCGATGACCAGAGGGGTGGCTTCTTGCCCTCGCTGAGGCTGGCCCAAGTCATAAGTCCATGCGAATCCCAAGCGCTTCACATTCTGGTCGTTGATGCTCTTCAAGGGCGAGTAGTACGTGCCATCTTTGTCACGCCCCCCTGTTAGCCAGTTCTGGGGTTCGGCATCCGCATTTGAAAGACGCGCCGCATCGACGTTTCCGGCAACGGAAGCACCCTCGGCAAGGACGGGAAGCCCTAGCAGCATGGCAGTGAACATAATTTTTTTGTGGATGAGCACGCTAAATCTCCCTTTTGAGCGCAAAGCTTATCATTGAGACAGTAGGCGAGCACCGACAGAAGGTATGAGCCGGCGCTCATTGTCGAACGGCAGCACCCCGCCTAGCATTGGTAGCCTGTTCACCACCCGAGGATTACCTCATGCGCCACGATTTTTGGAAACCTGCCCTGCTTTGCCTATCGGCACTCGCAGTGACTGGATTGGGAGCCTCGGCCACGGCACAAGACCGCCCGGCACAAGACCGCCCGGCTCAAGACCGCACAGATGACGGACGCCGTGCCGATGATCAACGTCGCCCAGATGATCAGCGCCGCGCCGATGACCAGCGTCGCGCAGACGACCAGCGCCGCGCCGATGACCAGCGGCGGCCAGACGATCAGCGCCGTGCCGATGATCAGCGGCGGCCAGACGATCAGCGCCGCGCCGATGAGCCTCGCCACGATAATCAGCAGTACCAGCATGTCAATCGCAACGAGGGCGACCAAACGGATCGCTATCGCCACGATCACCCGCGTGCATCAGCCCGCTGCCACGACGGCTTTTTCACCACGACCCGGGACCGAGACCACGCCTGTACCCGACATGGCGGCGTTGACGTGTGGTTGTCGCTCTAGATTGTTAATGCCCACGCGGGCGTTTCAAGCAAATCATGTCACGGCCCGGTGCTATGCGCACTGGGCCGTGGCATATTGGGCGGCACCAAATAGGTCATCACGGCGAGCCCATGATCCTAAATACCAACGACCTGCGCGAGCTTGCTAAACGGCGTATCCCGCGCGCCATCTTCGACTACGCCGACGGCGGTTCCTATGATGAACGCACGATTTGGCGCAATGCCGAGGATCTAGACGCGATGACGTTCCGGCAACGAGTGATGGTCGATGTATCGAACGTTACCTTGGGCACCACCCTTGTCGGCTCTTCGGCGTCGATGCCGCTCGCTATCGCTCCGACCGGATTAGCCGGATTATTTCATCCCGACGGTGAGATTCTAGGGGCGAGGGCGGCGGCAGCGTGCGGCATTCCCTTTTGTTTGAGTACCATGTCCATCTGTTCAATCGAAGAGGTGCGCGCTGCAACGAGTACGCCATTCTGGTTCCAGCAATATCTGATGCGCGATCGGGGATTTAACCAGGAACTCATCGACCGAGCGTCGGCGGCCCAGTGCTCCGCGCTCATGCTAACGCTCGATTTGCAAGTCATCGGCGAGCGGCGCCGCGATCCGCGCAACGGACTCACCATCCCTCCTCGATTGACGTTGCGAAATGCATGGGACGTTATCAGCAAGCCTGCATGGACACTCGGAGTACTATTCGGCAAGCGTCGGACGTTTGGCAATCTAGTCGGGCGCATTGGCGGCTCCAGCGGAATCAATACGCTTGCCGAATGGACTGCCACCCAATTCGATGCCTCAGCCAATTGGCGTGACGTCGAGTGGGTTCGCGGCCGCTGGCCGGGCAAGTTGATTTTGAAGGGCGTACTCGATGCAGAGGACGCGCTCCTGGGCGTTGCCGCGGGCGCCGATGCCATCGTGGTATCAAACCATGGCGGTCGTCAGTTGGACGGGGCCCCTTCCTCCATTTCGGTCCTCAGCGAAATCGTCGATGCGGTGGGCGGACGCTGCGAGGTGATGTTCGATGGCGGCATACGCTCCGGCCAGGACATCGCCAAGTCCTTGGCGCTTGGCGCGCGAGGAGCGCTGATTGGAAAGACTTTCCTTTATGCGTTGGCCGCAGCGGGTCAGTCAGGTGTAACCAGAGCGATAGAAATCATGCGCAATGAATTGCGCGTCACCTTGGCGCTGACCGGAACCTCCAACGTAGCGGGCGTGGGGCCGAATATTCTGCGGGCACCTAGCACGCGTTAACCCATTGGTAATTCGCTCTGCGCCTTTCCAAGGGGGAATGCGGCGTCGATTTTCGCAGTCTCCTCCTCGCTCAAAGCCCAACTGCTTGCCGCGGCATTTGCAGTCACGTGGGCGATATTGGAAGCTTTTGGAATGACAAAGACCTCCGGATTGCGCAGCAGAAAACGCAGCGCTACCTGCCGTGGGGTGACCTTGTGCGCATCGGCAATCTCGCGCAACACGCGCGCCTGCTTCGATGTGCCGTCGAAAATAGCCGGCCTAGTGCCAAATGGGGTATAAGCAACCACCGCGCTGCCGTGTTTGCGGCACCAAGGCAGGACGCTGTGTTCAATCGCCCGTTCTTGAAGGTGGTACAAGACTTGATTGCAAGCCGGATGGCCGGCGCCGGCGATCTCGGCGACTTCGTTTAGATCTCGCACATTGAAGTTGCTGACGCCCCAGGACAGTATTTTGCCTTGCCCTACCAGCGTGTCGAACGCGCTAAGGGTTTCTTGCAAGGGGAAGTGGCCGCGCCAGTGCAGTAAGTAGCAATCCAAGCGGTCGGTTCGCAGGCGCGACAAGGACTTCTCGCAAGCGGCAATCGTGCCATTTCTCGAGGCATTGCTGGGCAGCACTTTTGACACCAGAAAAACTTCGTCGCGCCGCCCCTCGATGGCCTTAGAGATGATTTTTTCGGAGGCGCCGGAGCCGTACATTTCCGCTGTATCGATGTGTGTGAGGCCCATATCAAGCCCGCGTCGCAGGGCGGCAACAGCCGATTCGGCGGCTGATGCTTCGATTTTCCATGTTCCTTGGCCGATGCTGGCCACGGGGCGTCCGCTGCTGCCAAACAATCGGGTAGTAACTTTCGTTTGCACGCTCCCGCTCACTCTCTATGTCTTCGCCAGGTGCCGCGACATTCGCAGTGCCGCTTCCCGGCCTTGGTAGTAGCCTTGAACGACGCCCAGTTGGTCGAAGCCTAAGCGCGAATAGAAATACCGCGCGGCTTCATTCTGCAGCCGCAATTCGAGGTTTATGCGGAACACGCCAGCTTCCAGGGCCGTCTTGGTCAACCAAACCATGAGCTGCGAGCCCAAGCCTTGCCGACGATGTTCGGGTGATACCGCCAACAGGTTCAAGTGCGCCACGTCGTCACCGAAGTGCATGATGGCAAAGGCCGCAATCCGCCGCTCGCGCCTTGCCACCACCACCGACGATTCACGACCTGAAATGAAATGTTGCACGCGCGCCGCAGTCCACGACCAGGTCAACCCCTCTTCGATAAGATCGCGGGACATCTCGGCAATTTCGCGGGCATCGCTCGCCCGCGCCAAGCCGATAAAGGCGAGTTCTGACACGCTTAAGCCACCTCGGATCCGTTGACTAGCGGACTCTGGCACAAAAACGTCACCGCCGTCGAGCGAAGTCAGCGGCTACGGTACCGATCGGTCGCCATAACCAATTCGTGCGTGTTGCCGGGCTCGAATGCGGAGTGCCCGGCATCCGCTACCAAGCGCAAATCCGCCTCAGGCCACGCGCGATGCAGATCCCACGCGCTGGTCGCTGGACAAACGATGTCGTAGCGACCTTGCACCAGGGTCGTCGGGATGTGTCTGATCCGCGGCACGTCGTCCATCAATTGGCTCTCGCTGCGAAGGAAGCCGCGATTAACGAAGTAATGGCATTCTATCCGCGCCACCGAAAGTGCGAAGTGGTCCTCGCCCCATTTTTTGATATTGTCGAGATTACTGTGCAGAAAGCTGCATGCGGCTTCCCACATTGACCATGCGCGCGCCGCGGCCAACGCGGCACGCTGATCAGTACCGGTGAGGCGCGCGTGGTATGCGCTCAAAAAGTCGTCGCGCTCATCCAGTGGGATGGCATCGCGGTAGGCCTCCCAGGCATCCGGATATACTGCGGAAGCGCCATGCTGATAGAACCAGCGTATCTCGGCGTATCGCAACAGGAATATCCCGCGAAGCACGATTTCGGTAACGCGCTCGGGATGTGCCTCGGCATAAGCTAAGGCCAGCGTGCTTCCCCAAGATCCTCCGAATACCAGCCAGCGTTCGATGTTGAGGTGTCTGCGTAATCGCTCGATGTCGGCCACCAAGTGCCACGTCGTGTTTTCGATGAGACTCGCGCTTGGCCGGCTGCGCCCGCAGCCACGCTGGTCGAATACCACGATACGATAATGCTGCGGATCAAAGAATTGCCGTGCGCGCTTGTCGGACCCGGCGCCGGGACCACCGTGTAAGAATACGGCGGGCTTTCCTGCGGGGTTGCCGCTTTCTTCATAATATATTTCGTGAACGTCCGAGACGCGTAAGTAGCCGTGCCGATAAGGTTCAAGCGCGGGGTAAAGCTCGCGGCGTGGGATGATGCGAGGACTCGGACGTGAAATTTCCCGAGCTTTGACTCCGTGGGTGGATTTCGCTGCGCTGACCGATGGTTTTTTAACGGCACGCCGCAAAGACGGCTTCAATTTGGCTTGTGCAGTCTTTTTCTTGTTCATCATTTTATCCTTTTACGCCTATGCTCGCGCCGCCATCGGCCCGAGGGGCCGTCCGCCCAAAAGATGCACGTGCAAGTGATACACCTCCTGGCCGCCATGCGCGTTGCAATTGATGACCAGCCGATAGCCGCTCTCGGCGATGCCTTGTTGTCGCGCCAGATCACGGGCTACGATAAACATGTGACCGATCAAGGACTCATCATCGTCGGCAATATCATTTGCCGTTGGGATCGGTTTAGTCGGCACGATCAGTATATGCACTGGGGCAGCGGGACGAATGTCCAAAAACGCGACGACACGCGGATCGCGGTAAAGGACCGTAGCCGGCAGGTCGCCAGCGATGATTTTCTCAAAAAGCGTAGGCATTTCATACGCCTCCGGTGCTCTGGGAGCGTAAGCCTATCAGGAACGCCGCATTTGACTCGCGGATTGTGACCCAGTAATGGTAATGGGAACGATTCTCATATAGAGTCGCATTCATGGTAGCCAGTCAACGCAGTCCAGTCCCGCCCTCGGTAGTTGCCGAAATTCCGCTCATGGAGCTGCCGCCGGGCGCTTCGGCGCGGGTGGTGTCGGTCTCAGGGGCCGACTCGGAGGCGCCGGCCGGGGTAGGACGAAGATTGGCGGAACTGGGCTTTCTGCCGGGAGAGGCCGTGCGCATCGTCGCTCGGGGGTTATTGTCTGGCGCACCGATCGCCGTGCGCATTGGCACCGGTACTTTCGCGCTGCGGCTGTTCGAAGCCGCCTGCATTCGCGTGCGTCCGGAGCAGCCGCAGTTTCGATAGGCCATGGACGCCGCGCGTAGCGCTCCGCTTCCTCTCATCGCGTTGGTTGGCAACCCCAATTGCGGCAAGACAGCCCTTTTCAATATTTTGACGGGGAGCCGCCAGAAGGTCGCAAATTATGCGGGCGTCACCGTTGAACGCAAGGAAGGCTCGCATCTGACCTCCTCGGGACGGCGAATCCGCGTCCTCGATCTACCGGGTGCCTACAGCCTCGACCCGCTGACCCCCGACGAACAGATAACCACGGATGTTCTATTTGGTCGGCGTGCGGGCGAGACGGCTCCGGATTTCGTCGTTTGCGTCACCGATGCGACCAACCTTCGGCAAAACTTACGACTGGTCTTAAGCCTGAAGCGCCTGGGGTTGCCCATGGTCGTGGCACTCAACATGACTGACATGGCGCGCCGCAAGGGCATTGTCATCGATGCGGATCGTTTGGCGAGCGAATTGGGAGTGCCCGTGGTCGAGACCGTCGGGGTAAAAACGCACGGCGTGCGGGAATTGATCCAGGTACTGGATGTCACGCCCATGCCGCGACGATGCGGGACTACCGGATCGTGGCAACCCTTAAGCGCGGCGGACATCGAGCTCGATCAATCAGAAGTGCGCCGCATATTGGGCGTGGTGGGCGGCGCGGGGCTCGACGGCGTGACCTTCAGCGATCGTCTGGATGCGCTGGTGTTGCACCCATTTCTCGGGCCCGCGATTCTGGCCCTTATATTGTTCCTGGTTTTTCAAGCGGTATTCGCCTGGGCGCAGTGGCCGATGGACGCGATCAAGCTCGGTGTCGCGAGCTTCGGCGATTGGCTTGGCGCGGCACTGCCGCAGAGCCTGCTAAGAGGCTTGCTGATTGACGGCATTCTGGCCGGCATCGGCAGCGTCCTGGTGTTCTTGCCGCAAATCATCATTCTGTTCTTTTTCATATTGATTCTGGAGGATTCCGGTTACCTACCCCGCGCAGCCTTTTTGCTCGATCGGGTCATGGGCAGTGTCGGACTCTCGGGGCGTGCGTTCATCCCGTTGTTGTCAAGCTTCGCGTGTGCCATACCCGGCATCATGGCCACGCGCACCATTCAGAATCCGCGCGATCGTCTGGCGACCATTATGATCGCACCGCTTATGACCTGCTCCGCGCGCTTGCCGGTGTACGCGCTCATCATCGGAGCCTTCATCCCGCGACGGGTGGTGTGGGGCGGCCTTGAACTGCAGGGCGTGGTGTTATTCGCGCTCTATATCGCCGGGGTGGCCGGCGCGATGGCGGTTGCATTCGTGCTCAAGCTGACCACCGGAAAAAGTGGCGGACTCCAGGCCCTGATGCTCGAATTGCCGGCCTACCATTGGCCAAATTTACGCAATCTTGGCATCGGCTTGTGGCAGCGTGTAGAGATATTCCTGAGCCGCGTGGCGACCATCATTCTGGCGCTGATGGTCATCCTCTGGGCTTTAAGTACATTTCCGGCGCCGCCGCCGGGCGCGACCGGCCCGGCCATTCAATACAGCATCGCCGGCCACTTGGGCGCATGGCTCGCCGTGTTGTTCAAGCCCATCGGGTTCAACTGGCAGATATCCATCGCCTTGGTGCCCGGCCTTGCTGCCCGCGAGGTTGCCGTCGGCGCGTTGGGTACGGTGTACGCCCTGTCCGCGGGCAACGATGTGAGCAGTGCGTTGACACCGCTGATTGCGCAGTCCTGGAGCTTGCCGACGGCGCTCTCGTTGCTGGCCTGGTATGTCTTCGCGCCGCAGTGCCTCTCTACTTTGGCGACGGTCAAGCGCGAGACTAATTCTTGGCGCTATCCGATTATCATGGCGGCGTATTTGTTCGCACTGGCCTATCTCGGCTCATGGATCACGTTTCGCGTTGCGACGGCGCTCGCCTGAGGGTTGCGCAATGAACTCACTGCTCGATAATTTTCTGGTGGGGGTCGTGCTGCTTGCCAGCATAGGCTATGCGCTCTACAAGCTCGGGCCGCGAAATTTGCGCAGGCACATTCTCACGCTCTTGAAGCTCAAGAGCGCTGCTGCCGGCAAGGTGCAAGGCGCTTGCGGCGAGTGCGACAGTTGCGGCGCCGCTGCTGCGCAACCTGCTTCCTCCGATATCCGTATACCGGTCGCCAAAATCGGTCGACGCGATTGAGTTAACCCCCGGGATCGGGAGCCAAGGCGCCCTTTAAGCTAACCGCGCCGCTCACGGTCTTCGGATCGACAGTGATCTCCTTGAGTTTGGCGGCGACATCGGCGGGAACCTCTTTCTGGCTGCGGCCTCCCAGATACTGCGCGAAGAAATCTTCCGAAGCGGTGACATAGGCCAATGTGTTGATGGGCCGGGCGAAGCCGTGGCCCTCATCAGGCGCGACGAGATATTGGACGGGCCTGCCGTTATCGCGCACGGCCGCCACGATTTGATCGCTCTCGCGGACATTAACGCGCGGGTCATTCTTACCCTGCACGACGAGGAGCGGGGTGACGATGGCTTTTGCTTGCGTCAAGGGTGATTCGGCGATGAGCAGTGCTCTCCCCTGCGAGGTCGTAGGATCCCCCATGCGGGTATACATTTGCTTGCGGCCCGCTTCCCAGTAGGGCGGAATCGCATCAAGTAACGTGATCAGATTGGACGGCGCGACGTAAGCTACGGCAGCGGCATACAAACTCGGAGTGAAAGCCACCCCCGCAAGCGTCGCATAACCCCCGTACGATCCGCCCGAAATGCCCACGCGTCTGGCATCGACGATGCCTGAAGCGACCAGCGCTTTCACTCCCCAGGTGATGTCGTCCTGCATTTTCCTGCCCCACTCTCCGTTACCGGCATTGAGGAATTTCTTGCCGTAGCCGGTGGATGCGCGAAAATTAGGCTGCAGCACCGCATAGCCTCGATTGGCCAGAAACTGAGCATTCGTGTCGTAGCCGAAAGAGTCGCGGGCCCAGGGTCCGCCGTGTGGAAACACCACAAGCGGCAAATTCTTTGGGGTTTGCCCTTTCGGCAGCGTCAAGTACGCCGCGATATCGAGTCCATCAGAGGACTTGTAGTGATAAGGCTTGCGCGGCGCCAATGCGTCGCGGGGAATCTCTTCGCGCACGCGGTACTGCAAATTCAAGCTCCTTGCCTGCCGATTCCAAACGTAGACGACGCCCGGTTCCGTATCGCTTTGCGCGGTCACAATCCAAATATTCTCGTCGTTTGACCGTGCACCGAAGCTGACATGTAGGCCCGGTAGTTTCCTCTGCAGCCAATGGAAGTCATTTTCGAAATCATGGTCCTTGAAGTAGCGCCGGTAGTTATCGTCTTCGTATTCCGTGAATAAGATGCGATGGTCAATGTTAGAAATCTCTATGTTGTTCAGATCCACGCGCTTTTCCGGATCACTCTCGACCTTAACGGTGGCGCCGCTGCCCAAGTCCATTGTTTCAAGCTCAATCAGGTTCAAGGCGCCTCTGTTGGTGGCAAGGTAGACCTTCATGCCGCTTGCATCGAAATCGAACGCGCCGCAATTCTCCAGCACACTGCAGCTGTAGATCTGTTTGAATCCATCTGCATCCACCCTCAATAGCTCGGTCTCGCCGCCCTTGGTGGTGCGGATCGCGAGACGCAAAGTGCCCGTGTCATCAAACTGCCAGGCCGCGATCTGTTCGGTATTCTGGCGCAATAGCTTTTTCTCGCCACTGGAAATGCTGAGTTCGTAAAGATCGTGCCATTTCGGATCGCGGTCGTTCAGGCCGATATATAAAATGTCGGGTTTCGCCTTGGGCACCGCGAAGATTTGCGTACGCACTCCCGATAAATTGGTGAGCGCGCGCGTCGGCGGAACTCCGCTCTTGGCGTCCGCCGGCAACTTCGGATCGATCGCGTATACATTGAAATTCTCATCTCCGGCCGCGTCCTGCGCGTAGACAATATATTTCGAGTCTCGGCTCCAAAAATAGTTTCGAATCGGGCGTGTGGCTTCGGTACTTACGGGGCGGGCGGCACTAAAGGGTTCATCGGCTCCCTTGACCCAAATATTGCGCGTGCCCTTATACGGCTTTAAGAACGACAGAGAGCGCCCGTCCGGAGAGATTTGCGCACCGGCGATGCTTACCTCGCCGTAAAATAAATTCCTATCGATGATCGGAGGCTGATCGCTGCGTGCTGGGAGCGCAGATGCGGCTGCAACCCCCACAGTGAGAAGGAGAAGAATTTGTTTCACTTTATTTCCTTTGCAGTGCTCGGATCGCTCGAGTGCGCCATAATGCCAGACTCTTTAACCGGAAGCCTGAATTGCCGATTCTAATCAATGTCCATTCCTGAGATTTTGCGCGATCGCCTTCGATTGCCTGTCATCGGCGCACCCATGTTTATTGTTTCCACTCCGCGCTTGGTGATGGCGCAATGCAAGGCCGGTATCGTGGGTGCTTTCCCCTCGCTCAATGCGCGCTCCCCGTCCCAGCTGGATGAGTGGCTTGCGCGAATTGGCGAGGAACTTGCGGCTTTTCAGCTGGCGAATCCGCAGGCAAAGGTTGCGCCTTACGCGGTTAATCAAATCGTGCACAGCAGCAACAATCGTTTGGACGAGGACGTGGCGCTCTGCGTCAAACACAAAGTGCCTATCATCATCACCAGTCTGCGGCCACCCGCGGAAGTGGTCTCTGCCGTGCACGGTTACGGTGGCATCGTGTTTCATGATGTGATTAATTTACGCCATGCGGAAAAGGCCGCCACGCAAGGCGTTGATGGCATCATTGCGGTGTGCGCGGGAGCCGGCGGCCATGCCGGCGTGTTGAGTCCTTTTGCATTGGTCAAACAAATTCGCTCGGTGTACTGCGGAACCATCATACTTTCCGGCGCTATGAGCAGCGGCGCAGACGTTCTCGCAGCGCGGGCGTTGGGCGCGGATCTGGCTTACTTGGGAACGCGTTTCACCGCCACGGAGGAGGCCAATGCGGCCGACCCTTACAAACAAATGCTGATCGAAAGCGGCGCCGAGGATATCATCTACACCTCGCTGTTCAGCGGTGTAAGCGGCAATTATCTGCGCGGCAGCGTCTTGCAAGCTGGACTTGATCCGGATCATCTTCCCGAGGCGGACAAAGCAAAAATGAATTTCGGGACCGGCGGCAACACGGCGGCAAAGGCCTGGCGCGACATTTGGAGCGCCGGTCAAAGTGTCAGCGGCATCCATGACATTCAAGCTGTGGACGTGTTGGTCTCTCGCATGGAGCGAGAATATGCAGCGGCCCGTGCCAGCTTTTATTTTTGATTGTTGCAGGCGATCGTAATGCGATTTCCACCATAAGTGCGTGTACGCTCCGATCAACTCGCTGCTGCGCTCGCTCGAGGGTTGAGCGGGATCTATTTAATTTCCGGCGACGAGCCTCTGCTGGTCGGAGAAGCGGCGGACAGTGTCCGAGCATCGGCGCGCGCAGCTGGTTACGCGGATCGCCGGGTGTTTTTCATCGACCGGACATTTGCTTGGGACGAGCTGCGTCTCGCAACGCACTCGTTGTCGCTGTTTGCGGAGCAACGGCTGTTCGAATTGCGCATGCCCAGCGGTAAGCCTGATAAGGGCGCCGTGCTGCTCGCCGAGCTGGCCGCACGACCGGCCCCCGAGCTGCTTTTCCTGGTGATCACCGACAGGCTCGATAAGAAGTCCTCCGATGCACCCTGGGTGCAAGCAATCGAAAAGCACGGTACATGGGTAAGCGTTGCGGCGGTGGATACCGCAGCTTTGCCGGCTTGGTTGCGAAGCCGAGCGAAAGCGCTGCGCATAGAGATCGATGCGGACGCCTCGCAGCTGATCATCGATCGGGTCGAGGGAAATCTGCTGGCCGCTCAGCAGGAACTGGAGAAGCTCAGTCTTCTATCCAATGGCCGCTCGATCGACACCGACTTGGTTCTACGCTCGGTCGGGGATAATGCACGCTATGATGTGTTTCAGCTGGCGGAAGCCGCCGCTGCCGGCGATGCGGCCCGAGCTCTGCGCGTGCTGTTTGGATTGAAAAGCGAAGGAGTGGAGCCGACGCTGATATTATGGGCGTTGGTACGCGAGCTGCGCGGGATGTGGCAGGCACGGGAACGTGAACGACTTCGCTCCTCCGCACGAGGCAGCGGCTGGAATCTGGCGGCGACGCCTTCGGGCAGAGCGCTGTCCCGGCTCAAGAAACTGCCGCTGACGCCCTTGCTGATCCAGGCCAGTTACACGGACCGCATCATCAAGGGAATCGCTGCCGGGG
>JANYAD010000187.1 GCA_025355165.1 Gammaproteobacteria bacterium
TGTGGCGCTCGCCAGGCAGGGCGAAGGAAAGACAGCGGGTGCTTCGGCGCTGCGGCATTTCGCGATCCTGGGATTCGAGGGCGGACGCCTGCTGATATAGCGATATCCCTCGAGCTAGTTCACCGAGTTTGGGTGCGCAGACGATATATGGTTTGCGCCCTGTAAATGTCACCGGCTTTAAGTATCGTCGAGGGAAAGTTTGGTTGGTTCGGCGAGTTCGGAAAATGCTGCGTTTCCAGACAGAACCCACATCGATATCCGTGACCACGCCGATCTGCGCCCGTTACCCGTGGCAATTGATTGCCCGTGTAAAATTGTAAGCCAGGTTCGCTGGTCAATACCTCGAGCACTCTGCGGGAGCGTGGTTCGTATACTTGCGCGGCGAGTTCAACTGATCCGAAAGGCTTGGGGAGCACCCAGTTGTGATCATAGCCTCCGGCCGCCTTTAGTTGCGGATCTTCGCCATCGATACGCTCGCCTATCGCGTGAGGTTCGCGAAAATCGAAAGGCGTGCCATCCACCGCTCGCAGTTCACCCGTTGGAATCAAGGCTGAATCAATCGGAGTAAAATGACTCGACCGAAGAATGACGACATGATTTAAAACATCTTCGCGAGGATTTTCACCCAGATTGAAATACATGTGATTCGTGAGATTCACTGGAGTATCGTGCGTCGAGCTCGCCTCGTAGGTTAGCCGCAGTTCATTCCCCACAACCGAATATCGCACCATCGCGGTGAGCGAACCCGGGTAGCCTTCCTCGCCTGCGGCACTCGTATACTCCATGGTCACGCTCTGCGCATCAAGGTGCGCGGTCCAGACTCGCTGATCGAATCCGTGTTGCCCGCCATGCAATGAGTTCACTCCATCGTTTTGAGAAACCCGGTATTCGTGCGAGTCCATGGTGAATCGGCCATAGGCAATCCGATTTGCGTAGCGCCCGACGGTGGCTCCAAGGTATGCCCTATCATCAACATACTCCTGTAACGATGCGAACCCGAGAATGATGCTGTTCCACGCGCCATCCTCTCCCCTCATTCGCAGGTCTACGATGCGAGCACCGTAAGTGGAAATGCTGGCCTCGAGAAGTGCCGATCGCAAAATGCACAGTACGATCGAGGATCGATCCGCAAGAATTCCATGGGGCCGGCTTGCGATCTCGCCGAGCGGATCCAGTTTGCTTATCATGAAGGCTGCCCCTCTTCAGTGTTGCAATTCCTTGCCGCCCTTGGCATGTGCTGTGTGCGAGTAACGGGCAATCGCATCGTCCAAGGTTGGCATCACCCATACCCGCTCGCTGGAGAGCGCGCTGTAGCGGGGCCGGGGGGCCGGTAATCCCAGTTCGGCGAGGCAGCTTCGCTGCAACGAGCGAGTTTTAACTCCCGAGACTTTTGCGCCCCGCTCTAGAAAAGCAGACCACGTGACTGCCCCGCGATTGACGAGATGGACGAGCCCGGTACAGCCATCGATGAGCAAATCGAGGCTTGCCTCTACAAGGTCGGGCACATAGGTGGGCGAAACGGTGACATCTTCCAGCACTCGATACCTCTGACCACGCCTCAGCGCTTGCAACGCGTTTGAGAGAAAATCGCTGCCGTTGCCAGCACCGAAAAACGCGGCTGTGCGCACGCATAAGGTGTTTGGAAACAGCAGTGTGGCTACCTCCGCCGCCACTTTGCTCTTTCCATAGACGTTGAGCGGCGCTGTTGGACAGCTTTCAGTATAGGGCGCAGCCAGCAGCCCGTCGAAGACCAGATCTGAGGAAAACGTCAGAAAGGGGATCTGCCGATCGGCGGCTGCGGCGGCCAGGGTGCAGGAGCCCACAACGTTATCGCGAAAACACTGCGCCACGTGTTGTTCCGCCTCGTCGACCCGCACATACCCGGCCGCGTTGACAATGGCCCAAGGGTTCGCTGCATCGCACAGCGCCCCCACCGCCGCCGGGTCGGAGTTATCCAGATCAGCGCGCGAGAGTGCGACGAAGGGCAGATTGCGTCTCTCGCAGGCGCTCTGGTACGCGCGCCCGAGCACGCCGCCGGAGCCGAAGATCAGTAACGGGCGCGGGGGTGGCACGCGTTGCCGCCTACCCCTCTCGGGGGCTGGCCCGTGCGCCGCATAAAGCAACCTTTCCGGCCTTTGCCACCATCCCGCGCCGTCCAAGTGCGGACTGAGGGATCCACCGGACGATGCTCCTTGAATGTGTTTTGCAATCGCCGTGGACCGGGGAAGCGGCCCGCGGACATCAAAGGCTCCCGGCTCGTAGCTTCCATCTGTTCTGGTCAACAACTTATCCCAGTTGTAGGCGCCGAACAGGGACCACGCCGTGATGGCAATGATGGGAAATCCCTCACGCCGCGCTTCGCGAGCCTTCACGTGCGCTTCATGGAACCAACGAAGCTGCTCCTCTCGCGTGCATCCGAGGTGCACTTCCGTTAAGGCCACGGGTAAGCCGTACCGCGCTGCCGCCTCCTTGATGACACTCCAGCCGTCATAGTCGCCATCGAGAACGCGGACCGCATCGATATCAGCGTAGCGCTCAGTGGTGTTGCCGCCGTGGGTGTGCGGTGGATACAGGGACAGGCGTTCATCCAGGTAACGATCGCTCGTCACGTAGTGATTGATACCGATGACCTGGGGTGGGCACGGATTCGCCTCAAACCAGTGCAGTTCCTCGGCTGCTATGCCGCAGCCGCGAAGAAATGCCCTTAAGGGATGATGCCGATCCACGCGTCCGCACAAGAGATCCCACGTGAGCCAACGGCGCTCGTTGTCGAATTGTTGCTGGTAGGCCATGTGAGCGGTCCCGTGGGTAGTTCCGAGATCCTCTGTTTGGACGAGCTCTGCGTTAGGGGTTACACGACGTATTGCCTTCATGCAAAGCGCGATGGCCCGACATTGGTTGATGAGTGCGCGGGCGAAGCTCCCGTCATCTCGGTGGTGGGGATACCAGTGGCCATATAAGGCACTGAAACGCGCAGTGGTCATGGGCTCGTTGATTGGCGTGTACCGGGTAACCCAGGGATATCGAGCAGCAACATTCGATGCGAACTCGGCCAGCGCCGCGGGAAAGCTGCTATCGAGCAAGCCGCTATAAGCGGGCCCGCTTCCGTGGTGTAACAAGCCGACAATCGGTGTAATCGAAAGCGCACGAAGCTTCGTTAAGCGTTCGTCTGCCCAGCCCCAACTGAGTGCCTCGGGTGAGGTGGGCGCCGTACGCTCCCACAGAACCGGATAACGAAGCGTGCGAATACCAAGGCTCGCGATCAGTTCAAGGTCTTGCAGTCGATGGGAATGCCCGCTTAGTTCAGTTTGGTCGTACCAGCGATCAGCTACACGATTGACTGTGCATTCGAGGCCGCCCCAGATCTCGATATCACTCATATAGAAACCACGGATTCGCCTAGGCCGTCTCGGATCGGGAGCGGGCGTCGATGTTTCTGACTGCCGGCATTGCAGCCGTTGCGACGTTTTTAGGGTTCTTCGCCGCCAAGGCTGCATTTTTACCGGCGATAAAGGCGTGATCCGAATTGTAATATTCCCACTCGCCGTAGCGGCCTGCCAGGATGATGTCATGCGCGTCCGCCCACTCACGGATCGTCGCGACATTATCGGATCTGCCGTGATCGTATATGACGTATGCATAGGGCATGTCGATCATATTGCGTGCGATCACGGCGTCATCCGCGTTGATGATTCCCACCCGGATTGCATCTTCGATGCAGCGATCAATGAGCGCATCGCCTTCCATAGGCAGCGGCTTATCAGGCGAATAGGTAATCTCGCATGTGAGGCCAAATCCGTTTGGTGGATTACAGTGAGGACTGGCATTGCCCTGGACGAAAATCCGGTGAAACAAAGTGTCCTCCGGGTAATAAATCCAATGCTTGTCCGTTAAGTGGCCCCGTCCTATCCCGAGATTGACGCATCGGACGGATACATGCCGCAATTTCGATGCCGCCAAGCGAATCCGATGCGGGGCCTCGTCGCCCGCCATTTTGACCAAGTGAGGCAACGGCATGGTGCTGATAAGCTTTTCATAACGATACACTTGCCCATCGGCTAGGATTGCCATGTGGCGCGACGGAAAAATCTGCGCGACGCGTGCATTAAGCTTGAGCGTGCCCTGCAGGTGAGGCAAAAAACCATTCATCAGCGCCTGGAAACCACCTCGAAGCGGATATCCGAAGCGCGAATTCGGTCCCATGGGCCTAGCAACGGGCCTTAAAGCACCGTCGATCATTTCCGACAAGTTGGGCAAAGGAACGCGTCCGCCGAGCCAGGAGGTCTCCATCGTCGACAACGGAACTGCCCAAAGCTTGCGGTTGTACGGGATCGCAAAATGTTGCGCAATTCCCTTACCCCAGACTTTATAAATAAAGTCCTCGAAGTTGCTCGGTGCCTCCTGCGCTGCCCTACCCTTCCCTTCCTCACCCGGCCCTTCGCACTCGATGGTGCCGTCTGCGCAGCAATCGGTGATTGACTCGGCCTTACATGCGCTTACCGAGGTGCCCGCAGCACTGCGAATGTCCGGCACACGCGTCTCCTTCGAAGCGCCGATACGCGCCTCAACTGCACCCACAATGCACTCAGTGATCACCTCGGGTGGCAGGCCGTAGAGGGCTCCTTGAAAAGGATAGCGCGTGTAGACACCCTTGCTGTAGATCCATGCCTCTCGGTCTTGCCAATGGACGTTATCCCCGAGAAGGACGCGGTAGAGCTCTTGGACGTAAAGATCGTTCGAAAACATGATGTGTCCGGCGCAATCGAAGGTAAATCCCTTGTCTTCGATCGATCGGCACCAGCCGCCGACCGCGGACCCTTGCTCCAGCAGTACATGGTCCGCTCCCAGATGATAAGCGGCACTGAGGCCCGTGGGCCCGGCTCCGATGACAACCACGTGATGCGATACGGAGACCGGTTTCGCGCCGTTCCCGCACTGGGTTGCTTCCGGCCGCTCCTGCGGCACCACCGACTCGATTAGTTTTTGCATCTCGCACGCAGTCTTATCCCACGACGTAGCAGCGACCACCTTTCTCATTAGCTCTACACGTCGCGAGCGCTGGAACGGCGTTTCGAGAAGCGCTTGTTCGCAAAGAGAAATGAAATCTTGTCCCTGTCCAATTGCGACCACTTCTCGATGCGGGATTGCGACGTCTTCTACGGGAGTGCTGACGATTGGCTTCTCAGCGGCCATGTATTCCAAGGTCTTGGTCGGACTGATGAAACGCGTCGCTTCGTTGAGCGCGAAAGGCAATATGCACACATCCCAGCCCGCTAAGTATCGCGGCAGTTCCTCATAGGGTTTCTGCCCGAAATAGTGGATGTTTGAGCGGCGCGGAAGCGCCCGCGGATCAATTTTTACCACAGGACCCACCAAAACGATCTGCCAGTCGGGGTGGGCTGTGGCCATGCCATCTATCAATCCCAAATCCAGCCGCTCGTCGATGACACCAAAGAACCCCAATCGTGGATGAGGAATTCCAGCTTGCACGGGGGTTTGGATTGCCGGATCGCACGCGGATGCAAAGTGGTCTCGATCAACGCTGCTTGGGAAGCAATGAACCGAATGGTGACGAGAGGCCTTCGCGCGGTACAAGCTTGGTCCCCCGGTGAAGACCAAGTCAGCCGCCTGGTATAGGGCGTGTTCGCGCTGCAGCAGCTGTCGGGGGGCGTTTTTGAACGCTGATAGCTCATCCATACAATCGTATACAACGGCACGCGGGTTTAGAGCGCTCACAAGCGGCAGCGCCATAGGGGTATACAGCCAGACGATAGGGTCGTGAATCAGGTGCTGAGCAACGAATGCTGCCAATAAAGACTGAAGCGCTGGCAGCTGCTCATCGTGAAAGCCTGACGAAGTGAAGGGGGTGTGAGGGGTGCACACAGTGACGTTAGGGGCGGGCATCGTTATCACCAGGTTCGGACTGCCCTTACTGAGTACCGGTTCTTCGAAAAATACAACGCTGTAGCGCCGTGCCAGTCGAATCATGAGATGTTGGGGTCGCTGACAAACAAAGTTCCACCGCAAATGAGAGAACACGATCAGCGAATCCATAATGAAGATCCTTTATCCACGTGAAATTTGATTGGACATGGAGTATGCCCCGCGACGCAAAATGCCACTGTAGTCCCCCAGCGCTCGCGCGCTGTCGGATTTCCTCTGCGAGGCCGTGCGTCGAGCCCTACATCACGATGGATAAAGACAATCGCGGATTGGATCACGCACAATTCTTCGGCCGCACATGCGCCTGCTCATGTCTCGATGCCGCTGGCGAGCACAGTGCCGCAGGGCACGGGTCAGGCCGCGGGGAGTAGGAGAGATTGAAAAACGCCAGTGGTCTGCTAGCTGCCCGAGTGCGGCATAATTGACCGCGGGTAGCGAGTTCGTGCAGCGCCTACCCGATGTGAGTGCTGTCGTATCCTAAGGGATCCCTCAAACGTCATTGTTCGTCAATGCCGTCCATCGCCGCAAGTTCGGTGCGAATGAAACGGTCAACAGTAACTCGGTCATGCTCATACGAATCTCCCACAATATCGCTGAACGGGAAAAAATAGTGCCGTCGGTTGCGGAAACGAAGATGAAAGTCGGCTAGACCCGAGCACCCGAACTGCGCATTCTGTGCCATGGCGAGTCGCCGGGATCACATGTGTGTCGCGCTGTCCATCCCGATGGGCCGCGGCTGGCTCTGGAACGCGGCACCCTTTTTCTGCCATAGCCGTTAAGTAGCGCAGTTCGTCGCATACACCCTCATATGAACGGATGGCCGTATATGGCGACATACGTCAGAATCCGCTGACACGATGTACAGCGATCCATAACCTGCTTGCTCGATGACAAAGCGACTAAGTTCGCAAAATGAACAAGCAACTCTCCTTCGCAAACACGCTGCCGCCACAATGTCTTGAAGCCGCACTGCGATATCAAGAAAGAGCGCTTGCGATGGCGAGATGGTGCAGTAACACGTCAGGAAGTGAGCCAGCACGCATATCTCGCATAACTGCCCAGAGCACGGGCCCCGTGGCGAGCGCTTCGCCATACTCGGTAAATGCTGCTTCAAGCACATAGCCGGAACGATTTTAGATAAAGATAAGTCACCTCATGATGAGGCTCGTGTTACTGCACCCGAATTCGAAACAGGTCACCCGTCGGGTCGGTTTTTTGAGCGGCATTTAAGAGATAGAGTCGCCCTCGCCCTTTTTCATTTTCGGCGGTTACCGATGCTGGAATTGGTCTTATCTGAACCGGTTGCTTGGATCTGTTAACTTGCCCTATGCGTTTTGTCCGGCCGGAAGCCATGGTGTTCCAGTGTCTACGCGTATTGTTTTATCGCACTTGCGAATCCGGGTTGCAGAAGTTTGCGGATGTCGATGCCTCCTTACTCGGCTGAGCGGGCGCGCCGTAAAGGATGGCACCGGCCGCGACAGCGTGAACTCAGGTCATTAGGCGTCTTTGACATCGATGCTCTGCCCCTCCGGTGACGTTGCGAGACAAACCCTTCCTCCCTTTGTTGGGCTATTACCGTGTTCTGTTTGGAAACGGTGGGCCTACATCGAGAAATCTGAGTCGAAAGGCGTGGAACGGAAGCGATGGCGAGAATGAAGCGCCGCGCGCATTTGGAAACCGAATGTCATCGCAAGCTAGGATCCGCGGGACTACTGCGGTGCGAGCAAGATGGCTTACGGCGGATTGCCGAGTTTACGAGACAGCGCTCTGCTGAAATCTGTCAGGACCTTGGCTGCCCGTAGTCACAATTGGCTCACTTGTAAGGTCACTGCTTATACCGTTGAGCACCCGTATCTTCTGAAGTACAGGCCAATGTCAGTTGCCCACTTAGGTGCTGTGGGACGCCAGTGACATTTCGAGACAAAAACCTGACTCAACTTTCCTGAAAACTGCTTACTTACTCGGGGGTGCCTTGAAAGATACATTTCACTCCCGAAAATTGATTCGCAATGGAGAAAGTCAATGGCTGCAAAACGCAAGTCCGGCGGTGCGCTTGACCCGCCAGGTCCGGTGCCTCGCATCTAAACACCACGAAAAGCTGAATTTTATGTCAAAGCCGATAGCCGAAATCTCTATCCATTTCGAGGGAAAAACGTTTTTTTTGCGGCTGAGACTTCCCCCGACTACTGATGCATATGTGATTAAAGCAGTGCGGTCTCGGATTAATCAGCTAGTGACGGCCATGCAGAAAATGGACGGCAGGCCTGCCCTGGACGTCTCGGTAGAAAACACCCAAGACTCAGACGCTTACCAATGGATCACGTGGGCTTGTGTATTCGAGGATCCCGCTTTCCCCGCCAAACTCGGCACTGCTGTCACATCGCTAGCGATGTTTGGCCTAGAGAACACTATACATTAGGCCTCTCATACCTTTCTTTGGCAACGAAACGTAGCAGTGGCGGACGCGGCGCCATGCGCGCTCCGGCTGCCATCCGCTGCGACAGTGTCTCCTGCGCCGTAACCAGCCTTTGCATACCGATCGACACGGTAGTAACAATCGCTCGACCGTCTTTCGAAGCGCGCGGCATCCAGAGGCTTGAGCAGCTCAAAGGGCAGTCGGCGTCGCTTCGGCCCTGCCTGAGACTTGTTGACCTGCCAATCCCGGCCCACCGAAGTGCCAACAGGATGCGATGAATTATCTTCGCGGTTAGTTTCCGAACTCAATGCTTCGAACGAAGCTGGACCGGAGGCCGCCATGGCGTATTTGTTAAAAGGAAGTCCTTATCTAGCTCCGGCTCTCGCAATCCACTGCGCAGCGCAAGGCGCGGCTTGAGAACCCGGGCTCGTTACAGTCCCTCAATCAAAGTCGCACTCCATCAGCCCAGAAAACCCCAGTGGCGAGAAAGGTGGAGGCGGCAAGGCCGACTTAAATACCGGCAGTGCCGGGGGTCCGACAGTCACTGAAATACCCAGACGTCCGCCTCACTCTTGTTGAGCAGCTGTTTCTTCAGTAGATCGATACCAGCCGTATCGCACCGCCAAGATCTATCGCGTCCGAGAACCCTACCACACCGACTTACCCTCTCGGTCGGTCTCATCCCATTGGTCGATTTCGCTATCGCCGATCAATTTCGGCGTCGCATAACTCGCGATCACCCGACCCATCATAACCAGCGCAAATCCATACCCATCCGTCCACCCGCTCGCTCGCGGTCCCGCAATATTCAGCGTCCGAACGTTATTTTCTTCAATGAACCTCAAGACTGCTTTCGCCGCAGACTTAGGATCCGGAATCTCTTGCACGTTGACCAAAATATACGGGCGCTTCAGCAAAGCGCACAAGTTACGCGTCAGCCGCGTCCCTCCTTTGAGCGACTCATTATAAACAATGGCCGTGCCATCGCTGTCCGAGACATTGAGGCGCGTGCGTTGCCGATAGCCGCCCTTGGGCAAAGTAACCAGCGGGTACCGATCGGGAATGACGCCATCCTCCGCCATTCGATCCCATGTCACCCACCCGCCGCACGGGAAACCGACCGACAGCGCTGCATCCAGCGCGGCCCGGTCAACGCCCGTTTGACCGCCCGAAACTATCTTCTTGAGGGACATGCCGAACCATGATCGCCATGTCGGCGGCCGGATGTCTACAGGGTAGAGGATGAAAGCCGTCAACCATCATCCAGCGCGTATCAGTATCAGTCATTCCGTCAAATTCACTTCTTCAAGAACGCTGTGTAAGGTAGGTCGCCATGATTTACCGCGGCTCCGTGGGCGGATGAGAGACCTAAGATCCTCTCTTACCTGTGCTCGGGCTCGTCAGCAGCGCTGACGTAATGGGTGTTTGTCGGGCCCTCGCCGGTAATGTAAACAACGGTCGGCTCATCGCCGGTAAAGGCAAAGTGCGCCTCACCCGCAGGCTCGGTGTAGAAGCTTCCTGGCCCGAGCTTCTGGGTCGCTTTTTGCTCCATGGCCTCTCCGTAGCCAAAATGCCACTCGCCCGAGACGACGAGGGCGGTGCGGTTGTCACGGTGAGTATGGGCGGCGATACGCGTGTGCGCCGGCACCCGTATTTCGAAGGCATAGGGACCGGGTGCATCGGGATCGCCGAACAAGACTGTGGTTTGCACACCATGCAACTGCGAGGTGCCCGCCCCACCCTGAGCGCGGCCCAAGGCATCGACCTGCGCGACGCTCAGGCGAGTCGGCCGCAGGGAGGTGGCCGCCACCGAACCATTCAGGAAGTGCTAATGGCGGCGATGATGGGCTGAGCCTGCTCCTCCATTAGCCAGTGTCCCGAATCCTTCACCACGACCTGACGGACATCATCGGCCGCGAATCGCATGATGTACGCCATGGTTGCCCCGAGCGAATGATCGCCGCCGATCGCCAGAACTGGCATTACAACCCCGGCTCCTAACAAGCAAGTCGGTCGACGAGCGAAATGCGCAATCTATGCGAGACCCTCATTTCACCATTCAGCGAAATAGCCGCGGCGCGAAGTCATTGAGATCACGTCGCCAGGTTTGCCACTCATGCGCTGTGTCCTTGGACTCAAAGTACTCTACATGTACGCCGCCCTTGCGAATCGCTTGGACTGTGGCAATAGTCCGCGCTCGAAAGTCGCCTTCTTCCGCAGTGCCAACGCCCAGCCAAAGCAGTTTCACGCGCTTATTAAATGTTGCCGAATCGGCGAACACCCCGCCATAAGCTGTTTTGGGATCGAACGGCTGCAGAGTCCCAGTGGCAGTACGCATGTTAGGAACAATACTGCCGCTGAACGAGCCGATATAGGCAAACAAGTCCAAGTGTTCGAGTGAAATAAATAGGGTCTGCATTCCGCCCATGGACAAACCAGCCATCGCCCGGTGCTCGCGATCAGGAATGGTGCGGTAAGAGGTATCAATCATCGGTATCAGATCTCGAACCACCACATCCTCGAATGCAGTTTGGCCTTGGAGCCACTCAGCCGGTCCTTGTTGCATTATGGGCGCACCAGCCGGCCAGGCATAACCGCGATCCATGACCACGATCATCGGCCGCGCCTTGCCGGCAGCAATGAGATTGTCGAGGATGAACTGCGCCCTGCCTTGCCGGGTCCAGCCGGTTTCGTTCTCGCCTGAGCCGTGCTGCAAGATCAGCACCGGATAACGGGTGCTCGAATCTGCATCGTATCCCGGCGGCGTATACACGAATGCCCGGCGCCACTCGGCGGTGGTTTTTGATAAGTACCACTTCGCGCGCACTTCGCCGTGTGGAACTTTCTGTATCGCATAGAAGTCAGCGCCGACCTCGGGTACCTCAACGCCGCTGGTTTCCTTGCCGTAACCGAAGTAGGTCTCGCTGGCAGGATCATTGACCTCAACGCCGTTGAGCACGAACCAGTAATAATGAAAACCCGGAACGCTCGGCGGCGTAGTGACACTCCAGTTGCCGCCGGTACTCTTAGTCATGGGAAATGGACCCACTCCCAAGCCGTCCCCGCCGGCGACCCGCAGACTGGTGGCGGCCGGCGCTTGGAGCGAAAAAGTGATGCGCCGGTCCGAATGAATGCTGGGAGTTTGTGCGCCTGGCACATTAGAAGTGGCCGGCGATGGCTGATCCTCGGCGGGAGCTGGCGGTGCCAATCCAAGCGCAAGACACATGGTAGTGATCGCAAACGAGGTTTTCACGCTGAACCCTCTATTGAGCCCGCCGGCAACTCAGGGTCGACGGTAGTATACGGGGCATGCAGATGGATCGCTCAACCCTGGCGCGACGCGAAGTACCGGTGACTCGCGACAATCATGTTTGCTGACCATCCTGATGGACGGTAGGTATCGTGGTCTTTAGGACGCGGAACGTAGGGGGTGCATAGCGTTCGGCTGCAACCGGGCCACTCGATTCGACTCCAATTCGTGCCGATCCTACCGGACTGCTCAGGCTTTGCTCTATCGACAATAGCGGCTGACTATGCCGATCGCTAAAGTCCGGGTATCGCAGAATGGATTGCGGTGACCGTTCTTGTTTCGCTTGGGCGACCACAGTAACCGCTGCCTACTTGCTGACGGAGAGTCCGGTCCTGGTTGATCCACTACAGCGCACTTTCATTCCGTTGACGCACGCCACCGTCTAAGCGCACGCACCTTGAACCCACCCCTGGGAACCCACCCAGCCAGACAGTCCAGCGGTCAATCGGGACGACTTCCAACACACTCGCGCGTTTTCACTTGGACGCGTTCGCACGAAAATACTACCGAGGCAGTCGGCTACCGACGTAATGTACCTTTGATGTCGAAGACTTTCGCAGTGTCTTTTGAAAACGGAGTTCCAATCGACTGGACCTGCAAATTGCCGGAACTGTCTGGTCGCGCCAGAATAAGGCTGCCATGATAACGACGGTTCAGGTCCGGGTAGTTGCAATTGCTCAAAGTCAGATCAATCCAGTTTAGCGTCTGACCGCCCGCGGACCACACTCCAAGCAATTGACACCCGTTTTCCGGGCTGGACCCCATGAATTTCCCATCAGCAGTGAATTCTGCGGTGAGCAAGGCTACAGAGTGAGCAGCCTGAACCGTCTGCCCATTCGACGCCTCTTGATACTGTAGCTGGCCAGACCATTTGCCAACTGGCGATAGATCTTTGCTGGAGGGCACTACGGTGGTGGCCAACTGACCTGTCGAGGCGTCAGTATTTGCTTTTTCGCTAGGACAGGGCTTGTCGGTAAGTGTTATTTGTCCTTCCTTGACGCATTTATAAACCGTAGTTCCAGCAACCGTGGAAGGCACGGTCATCGCGCAGGCAGCGATCGAGATCGCCACGGCCGCTTTTGACTCGTTACGGGACATTCTATTTCCGTCAATCGTTAACAGATAACTGCCACTCATTTTATCGTACAAAACAATTGGATACGAATTAGCATTCAGCGCCGCCCGGATCCGGCCTCGACAAGAAGCTGCTGCCCACCAGCATTGCTGGAACGTTTTGATGCTACGAATTTACTTCGTCTTCCCGCGGCCCTTCGTCAGATAGTACCCGCCCACCAACACGAGTAAGACCGCAAACGCGAGCGCTGCAGTCTGTCCTGTGGCATACGCACCAGAACCCTGCGGACCGCCGCGCAAGAATGCGCTGACCAGCATCAGACCGCCCCAGACTACGCCAATCGCGCCAGATATCCGATTCCTCATGAAGTCACTCCTTGACCTTCAATCCAATTAATGTTGCGAGAGCCACAGACTCGCCTCTTCATCGCCGCCGTCGCTGGCTTTGCCCATCAGTTCGCGCGCTTTCTTCGGATCGAGAGGCACGCCCCGGCCCCAGGCGTACAAATCTCCCAAGTGAAATTGGGCCCGAGGGTAGCTGATCGCAGCGGCCTTCTCATACCACGAGGCGGCCTGAACGTAATCGCGCGGGACACCGAGGCCGTTCTCGTACAAATAGCCAATGTTATTTTCGGCTGTAGCATCATTTTGGTCCGCGGCTCTTAGATACCATTTCATTGCGAGCTGATAGTCAACCGGATCAACATGAGCGTACATCCAACCCAGCTGGGACTCCCCCGTTACATCGCCGAGCCCGGCGCTCTGTTGATATCGGCGTCGGGCTTCTGCGGTGTCAGCAGGGACGCCCATCCCCATCCGGTACTGCCATCCCACTTGATTAATGGCCATCGCTACATTGCCTGCCGCTCCTCTCAGAGCCCACTTGAGCGCCTCCTCAAGATTCCGATCGGTACCAAGCCCGAAAAATAGCGCATTGGCTAAGTTCGCTTCGGCGTACGGATTTTCCAGGATGGCCGCCTTTTGATACAGTTCGAACGACATTTTCCAGTCTTGTTTGACTCCAAGGCCTCGCTCGTAGAGTTCTCCCAATCGATTGAGTGCAGAAGCCTGCACCTTTTCACTCACGTCTTTGGAGGCCTCTTGATATTGCTGCAGAGCCATCGAGTAATTGTTCCCCCTCGATGCTATGTCGCCCTGTGCGATGAGTGCGTTCGGCGCATCGTCCCATAAAAGATCAGTCTTGATACTTGCCTCATAGAACGGCTTCGCTGGCGGCGCATGAGGACTGCACGCGGTGATCAATGCGCAACCCATCATTGCGCAGCAGACAAACGGCCCTGCTACATGTTCCGCCGCAATCATCCGCAAGTTCCGTTGGAGCACCCGCAGCCCTCCTTAGCACCGTCATTGCAGCCGCCCTCTTTATACCAGGGGCAGTTTTGCATGGAATGCGATACAGCACGCATTATTGATAGGAAAGTTAAGCAACCGCGTGGCCGCTCTTCATTGCACCGTTGGGCAGTATGTGCGGACCTCGTGCCCCTACCGGCTGCGGGCTCCCTCTGCCCTTCGATCTTTTCCTCGGATTCCCTTTAGTCCTGCTTGTATCAGTCCGTTGCCTTTTCCCTCACTTCCGATCTGTGCGAGCACGGATCGGGATATCATCGTTTGCGTGCGACGGATGCAACTCGCAGTTGCACGGAGCACTGTCGAATGTTCAATTTTCGTGGCAAGAGTCAACACATTCTCAGAAGTTTCGGTTTCCAAGCGGCAACAGTTGCTCTTTGCGGCATAGGACTCGTTGCATCTGCGTTGAACCAGGAACGCCGGTCGTTTGCTCGCTGGAACTTGGCGCCTTGCCAGTATTGTCGATGCCCCCGCAGTCCTCGCAATCATTGCGGCGATCAGTTTACATAGGAGTCGTCGATACCAACGACTAAAGACTCGGCAGTGTCACGCGCTGGAACAGCCGGTCCGTCGGCGCCGAGTTCTCGGACTCAAGTTCTCGGCCTGTAGCGGGAGGGCCCAGTTCTGCGAACAAATAGCGCACCTCAGGCGTTGTCTGCCGCGGAATGATTTAACGGAGTGGGCAATCCGGCCATAGCTATCCGGGTGGTGACGGCTATCGCAGCATATGGCAGACCCCGAAATCGGTGATTAAACATTTTTTGGACGCATTCAGTGCGGGTATCTTTAATACGCTTGTGCGGGCCACAATCGATGCATGCCCGTGAGGATAGTGCATGAGCATGCAGCTTCGCTGCCATCATTGGGCCCGAATTCGGCCACGTAGCTGTTGGCCTTCATCGAGCGTCAGCCAGATCTGCACCGGCGATAAGTCGGCGATCGGACGAGTAAACCTGTCAATATCATAAATTGTCGGCCGATTGCCCTGGGGCGTCAGCTAAATCCTGATCGTCCATTTCATCGGGCGGCCTCCGTGGCAAGAGGTGCGCTATATTACCTCTGCAACCCCCTACTTACGTTTCATTCCAGAATTAAGAAGCAATCACATCCGCTCACTCCTTGTTGAAGGTATCACCGCACTGTCCTTATGCTCTTCAGCTCCGCGCACATTTGGTTCTCCCCTCCTACACACACGAAACGCTGTGTTCTTGTTGGTTTCGATCTCGAATGTGACAGCCGGGGGGCTAAGTTGAATGACCTCTCCGCCCGTAGATTTTAAAGAGCGCCGCAAGGCCACACGTGCAATGCTGATTGCGCGGCGCCTGGCAGTTCCGGTCGCAGTACACGAGCGCTGGAGTGCGCTGATTGAGGCCTCGCTGCGTGAAGGCTTTGGAGCGCTTGAGGGAATGACCGTGGGTTTTTGCTGGCCTTTCCAGGGTGAGTTCGACGCGCGGCCATTCGTCACGGATCTGCGTGGGCGCGGCGTTCGCGCAGCACTGCCCGCAGTGGTAGCCAAGGCTCAGCCCCTGGAGTTTCGCGAGTGGTGGCCCGGGGTTGCCATGGCCAACGGCGTCTACGACCTGCCGGTTCCCGAGGGCACCGCTCGCCTCACTCCCGACGTGATGCTGATTCCGGCGCTTGGCATCGGCTCGCAGGGCGATCGGCTCGGCTACGGCGGCGGCTATTTCGATCGCACCCTCGCAGCGCTGCATCCGAAACCCATAGCCGTGGCTATTGCCTTCGAGTTGTCGAGGATCGCGACAATTGAACCGCAATGGCACGATGTGTTTATGGACTTCATCGTGACCGAAACAGGGATCGAGGCCGCAACGGTGGACCGTCTCGAAAAGCTCAGCGCCGCAGGTTTCCGGGCGCGCTTCGCCGCGTTGGCTGCGGAGCGTGGCCTGCCGCGCCGGGAGCCGGATCAAGTACGGCCAAGAGAACCATAACGGCCGCTTAGGCCAATTGATACAATAATTTGCCCGCTCAAGCGGGAACATCGAGGTGGAAGATGCGTTCAGACATTGAAATTGCACAAGCGGCGACCCTCAAACCAATCAGCGAGATCGCAAGCCGGCTCGGCATTCCAGAGGACGCACTTGTCCCCTATGGCCGTCACAAGGCCAAGATTTCACTCGAGTTCATCGACACCTTGAAAGACCGTAAGAACGGCAAGCTGATTTTGGTTTCGGCGATCAGCCCGACACCTGCCGGCGAGGGCAAGACGACGACCACGGTGGGTCTGGGCGATGCGCTAAATCGCATCGGCAAGAAAGCGGTGATCTGCCTGCGCGAACCCAGCTTGGGACCTGTATTCGGCATGAAGGGCGGAGCCGCGGGCGGCGGCATGGCGCAGGTCGTGCCGATGGAAGACATAAATCTGCACTTCACGGGCGATTTCAATGCCATTGCGCTGGCCAATAATCTTCTGGCCGCGCTGCTCGACAACCACATTCATCACGGTAACGAGCTTGGCATAGACGTACGGCGCATCACTTGGAAAAGAGTGATGGACATGAACGATCGCGCGTTGCGCGACATCACGGCGGCGCTAGGCGGTCCCGGCAACGGCTACCCACGGCAAGACGGATTCGACATCGTGGTGGCCTCGGAAGTCATGGCCATTTTCTGCCTGGCCACCAGTCTTCAGGACCTCAAGCAGCGGCTCGGCAACATCGTCGTCGGCTACACGCGCGATCACAAGCCGGTGCGAGCGCGCGATCTGAAGGCCGCCGGGGCGATGACGGTTCTCTTACGCGAAGCGCTGAAGCCGAATCTGGTGCAGACGCTCGAGAACAATCCAGCCATGATCCACGGCGGCCCGTTCGCCAACATTGCACACGGCTGCAACTCGGTGCTGGCAACGCAATCGGCACTCAAAATGGCCGACTACGTCGTGACCGAGGCCGGATTCGGCGCGGACTTGGGTGCAGAGAAGTTCATCGACATCAAGTGCCGTAAGGCTGGACTGAAACCGGCGGCGGTCGTTCTCGTCGCGACCATTCGCGCGCTCAAGTACCACGGCGGCTGCGAGCTTAAAGAGGTCAGTAAGGAGAACCTGGCTGCGCTTGAAAAGGGGATCGCAAACCTGGAGCGGCACGTGAACAATGTGCATCAACACTTCGGCCTTCCCTGCGTGGTGGCGGTGAATCATTTCACTTTCGACACCGAAGCCGAGTTCAAGCTGCTGCAATCCAAGCTTTCGTACCTGCAGGTGCCGGTGATTTCGGCCCGACACTGGGCAGAGGGCGGTGCCGGAGCCGAAGCGGTTGCGCACGCAGTGGTCGAACTCGCCGAGCAGCAGCACGCGGAGTTTCGTTTTGTCTACGAAGACGCCCTGCCCTTGTGGGAAAAGATGAAGGCTATTGCAACGAAAATCTACGGCGCCGCTGAAATCACCGCCGACGGCAAGGTGCGCAAACAGATCAAGGAGCTACAGGAAGGCGGCTATGGACATTATCCGGTATGCGTCGCCAAGACCCAATACTCCTTCGCGACTGACGCGTCGCTGCGCGGCGCGCCGTCCGCCCATTTCGTCAACATCCGCGAGGTGCGGCTCGCGGCCGGCGCCGAGTTCATCGTGATGGTATGCGGTGACATCATGACTATGCCCGGCCTGCCCAAGGTGCCATCGTCGGAGCACATCGATATCGACGAACAAGGCCGCATTGTTGGACTCTTCTAGTGTTGGAACCGCGGGCGCGGTGAGGATCTAAGACCTAGCGGAATTGACTTGAAAAGTTGTTGAGAAGGTCCTCGAGTCCGGCACTTAAGGATGGAGCAATAGCGAACACTTCAACTTATTCTTAAGGCGGACTTTTGAACTGCTGGCGGACTCATTCCGCCGGTGCGACTCCGACAAAACGAGGAGGGTTACAAACATCGAACGCTATCGTAGAACGCTCATACAACGTATCCACGGATCGCCGGGGACCACGTACTCGAATCCCATAGAACGCGGCAAATATCCAAGGGAGGCGCGTGCAACGATGAGCAACTCCCTTTCGTTGGCCAGTCGTCGACGAGCATCAAAGTTATTCCCATGCGATAAGCTTCAGCGGAAGTTTCGACGACAGCTCATCCTCGATTCAAGTCAGGGGCTCTCAAGTACAAGCCGCAACTTGACCGCCAGTGCATCTAAAGTGAATGGTTTGCCGATCATTTCAACCCCGGCATCGAGAACGCCATTATGAACGACCGCATTACGCGTGTAGCCTGTGGTGAACAAAACCTTTAGCCCGGGGCGCCGGCGGCTTGCTTCGTCGGCAAGCTTCGCACCGTTCACATCCGGCATTACGATATCAGTGAAGAGGAGCACAATTTCCGGATGGGCATCGAGGAGCCGAAGAGCGGCGAGTGCGCCGTCCGCCTCGAATACTTGATATCCCAACTCGATGAGCGCCTCCACAGTGACTCGCCTGACCGCCGGTTCATCCTCGACAACTAACACCACTTCTCGAGTATCCCCGGAGGCCAAATGCTGTTCTATCTGATCTGGAGGCTCTTGCAGCAGCGCGCCCACCAAACGGGGCAGGTATATCTTGATGGTCGTACCCTGGCCGATTTCGGAATAGATCTTCACATGCCCACCGGATTGTTTGACGAACCCATACACTTGGCTCAAGCCCAGGCCCGTCCCTTTGCCCACTGGCTTGGTTGTGAAGAAGGGGTCAAAAGCCTTTTCAATGACCTCAGCGGACATTCCTGTGCCGGTATCAGTCACAGCAACGAGCACATATTGACCCGCAACTACCCCGGGGTGAGAGGCGGTGTAGCGTTCATCGAGATGGGTGTTTTGTGTTTCTATGGTTAGGCGACCGCCGTCCGGCATAGCATCCCGCGCATTCACCGCCAGATTCAAAATGATATTTTCAAGCTGATTCGGGTCCGCGTAGGTCCGCCATAAGCCGCCCGCGAGCACCGTCTCCAAGCGGATATCTCCGCCGATCGAATGTCGCAAGAGGTCCGACATGCTCGTCACCATTTTATTCGCGTCGGTCGCTTCAGGTTGCAGGGGTTGCTGACGGGAAAATGCCAATAGCCTTTGGGTCAAGAGCGAGGCGCGCTGCGCGGCCTCTGTGGCGGCATCAACATGACGCTTGGCACGAGCATCATTGCTCGCAAGGCGGCGACCCAGCAACTCCAGCGATCCAATAACAACCGCCAACATGTTGTTAAAATCATGCGCGATGCCGCCGGTAAGCTGACCAACCGCTTCCATCTTCTGACTCTGCCGCAACGCCTCATGCGCCAATTGAAGTTGAGCGCCCGCCTCCTTCTCTGCAGTGATGTTGCGACCGGTCGCATACACGAAGTCCTTTTCGGATGCAGCGATCCAAGATATCCAGCGAAAGCTGCCATCCTTGTGCAAACAGCGGTTCTCAAAAGCGGGTAGCGGCGCGGCCAACGCTTCATTGAGCGCGCCTTGGCTGCTCGTTTGATCTTCAGGGTACACGAAGTCCAAATGATTTCTTCCAACGACCTCATTCGGCGCCCAGCCCAATACCGTTTCCCAGGCGGGGTTTGCTGATTTGAACATACCTTGTGGGTCTACCACGACAAGCAGGTCTTGCGAGGTCTGCCAAAGGCGGTCCCGCTCGGCAGCTTCTTCGGCGACCCGCTGCTCAAGTGTGGCGTTCAAAGTGGCCAGCCCATGCGAGGCACGCCGCTCGTCGTCAATATCGGTATTTGTGCCAATCCAACGCACTATCTTCCCCTTCTCTCCGTAGATGGGCAGTGCTCGAGCTATATGCCAGCGGTAGGTACCATCGGAACGCTTCAATCGAAATTCAGTTTGGTAGGTCTTGCCCGATTCAAGCGCCTCCACCCAGCGCGCCGATGCTCGTGCTAGGTCATCAGGATGCACGATCTGAGTCCAACCCGTGCCCGTGAGCGAACTCATTGCAAGCCCGCTATAGTCGCACACGCGCTGGTTGAACCAGTCTAGCTGTCCATCCGGAGGCGATGCCCACACGTGATTTGGCATCGCTTGGGCGAAGGTGCGAAATTCAGCTTCGCTACGCTCGAGTTCTGCCTCCGCGGCTTTGCGCGAGGTAATATCAAGAATCGTGCAAATGGCCCCTTGATGGACTCCCTCGCGAAAAATCGGGCTTACCCAATACTCGACTGGAAAAGCTTCCCCGTTCAAACGAAAAAACGACTCGTCCACGATGTGGGCAGCCTTCCCGGACGATGCGCAAAGATAAATTGGACAGTCCGCCTTATCGTAGTGAGAGCCATCCGGATGGGTGTGGTGAATGAGGTCATGGATTTTTCGTCCCAAGACCTCTTCTTCGCGCTCAAAGCCAAGCATGTGCAGAAAGGCCTGGTTACACAGCGTAGTGCTGCCGTCGAGTGCCAATGCATAGAAGGCCTCGCCGGAAGATTTGAGAATATCCTTTAAGAAGCCGCGATTTTCGCGAAGCTCATCCTCGGCGAGTTTACGTTGGGTGTTGTCGAGCGCAGTTACAAGGACCCCTCCCACTCCACTGAGCGCCGTCGCATCCTTGACGGCGCTGTACCCAAGAGTGAAGTGAGCGTCTTCCCAAGTCGAGCCATAACGTTGAATGCGAAGCACGATATCGTCTGCGACGATGGATCTTGTTTGTGCAGAGAGGATCGCCTCGTGGGCCGGGGCGATCTGCAACCACACTTCTGACCAGGCTTCGCGCGCGGGCCGGCCCAGCGCCCAAGGATGCTTATCCCCCAAAATGGGCCGATAGGCATCGTTGTAGATCAACACAAACTCTGGCCCCCACCGCAATGCCATCGGAATCGCCGAAGCGAGTATCGTATCCAAGGCCGATGTAAGACTCGTTGACCAGTTAGCTCGTGCACCGAGTGCGGTGGCCGACCAGTCGAGTTCATCGACAAACCCCGACATGGAATCTGTTGATGCCCGCCATCCGGGAGGTGGTACAAAATCAGCCATCAATTACCCCGTATGTACGCCTTTTACGTCATGTCTACGCGCAGAGCGCTGAGAAAGGGCGTTACTCAGTGATTTCCAAGCACGCTCGTCAAATTCTACCAAAACCTTGGTAAGGCTCGGTCCGAAGTTCAGGGTTGGGGGAGCCCAACCATACTGTAAAATGACGTCTTATCGACCGGCCTTGACCGAAATGCTGTTCTTTAGGTAGGGAATGCTTAACGACTCGAATTTAGTCGACACTGGATTTGCATTCGCTATCGGGCGCCCCGCGAACGCGAGGCGCAGATCTTTCAGTAGAAACGCGTCCACGAGGGGTTTCCAACGGTGAAATGGGATATCGAGCTAACACTGACGCGATCCATACCAATGGTTGGCAGGACGAGGTTCTCGGCCGCGGAATCCAGAATTTCCTTGGGTGGGGACCACCGAGTTTCCTATTTCGAAGGCGCCACCTGATTTCCTGAGTTCGGGACCACGTGCTGAGCGCATTGAGGCGCTTATCCAAAGCCTACCGAACTACCGGTCAACTCGAAGGTCACTCCGAGCCAGCCAATTCAATAAGATGACGTATCGTAATTTGCACATCTGCGTTGCATTAGCAACTACGATTTGTCTCAATTTTTGCGTTAGAAATCCAACAGATTCCCGCTCCATCTCTTATCGGCAACATAAAGCGCTTGACGCTTCTCCAGGCGGGCCAAATCCCAACCGAGCTTGGTAGCCTCGCCAATCGCCTTGGCTTCTGCCTTGGAGGCAGCCCGAAAGTCTCCCCGTGACGCGCTCGCCGCGGCTTTAATTTCCCAAAGACTGGGATCGTCTTTGAAGTCACGTTCAAGAGACTCGGTCAGGCTCAATGCGCGACCCGGATCACGTAGCTCCGGCGCCGGATTGGCAGCAAGCATAGCTGCGAGCAACAGCTTAGCGGACGCATTGCCGCTCTTTGCGGCGCGCTCCAGCCACACGAGTGCACCTGCTACCGCATCGCTACTAGGCTTACCCCTGAGCAGGAATTCCGCCAGCGAAACCTGCGCATCGGGTTGGTCCGCTTGCGCCGCCTTTTCCAACCAAATTTCACCCTTGGTGTTATCGCACTGGCAGCCGCGACCGAGGAGTAAGTCAGTGCCGATTTGATATTGAGCGTAAGGAGCGCCGGCCTGCGCTGCTTTTAGAAACCACGGTACTGCCCGATCGCGCGTCTGCTTCAGCTGCGGCAGTCCCGCAATCATCATGCCGTAGAGCATTTGTGCCGAAGGGTTACCGGCCTCTGCTTCCAATTTCGTCTTCGCAACGCGCTGCTCAAGATTTCCATAATCGTAAATCGAGACTGTTTTCATTTGGAAGATGTAGAACATGCTAAAGGGCGATGATATGGGCTCGCCATTGATTCGCGCCGGCAGAAACACCGACTTCAGCGCGCTCTCCCTAATGGTTGCCTCGAAATAACCCGCCGGCAGCGCATACAAAATACGCGGAAGTCGCGGATGCCCGTCAGGGGCGATAGTGAATTCGACGTAAGCCTCGCCTTGCACCCCTTTTCTTTCAGCCTCGGACGGATACTCGGGCACAAACGGCTTGGAGAGCCGCGGTGGATCCCGATCCTGATAGTCCTTGCCCTTCAACATGACTGGCAGTAGACGTTTGTCTAATGTGGCTTGATTGAACTGCGCCTGAATGTCAGCAGATATCGAGAGCGACGTCGGCGTCAGCGTCGACTCCAAGTCGTTCGCGAGCGCCTCTCCTCTAGTCTCGCCGTTCTCCGCCGCAAGGTGTGCCCACGCGTGCGCGTAGGTCATACTCATCTCGACGCCCTCGCCACGCGCGTACATGACAGCCAACGCATATTGAGCTTGTGGCTGTCCCAATTCGGCCAGTTCATTAAACTGCCCGAAGGCGCTCCTGTAGTCGTTCTTTTCGTATGCTACATGCGCGCTATGCAAATCGGCTCTTGATTGCCCAGCTGCCAACAGCAGCGTAATAGCGACAGTTCCAGCCAACCAGAACCGAACTGCCGCGATATGTCGCGTGATCACCCATATCATTATTCTTGTCATTGAACGTCCCTGTATCACGGTAGTCGATTTATGGCCTCACGAATGATGGCTTAATCTCGAAGTTTTTGCGTGTAAAAGCAAGTTCTTTGCTCGATCAAAAGTTCCTTTTTTTGAGGTTTGCCCAGTGGAGCTTAGCTAAACCTCAAAATGTGGGCGCGGCCTCTTACCCTTAAACCGCGGCCAATTATTGGAATGATGACGTCCTGACTCATGCGTGAGAGCGCCTTTTGATTCTGATATTTTCAATGGGGCTTATTTACGTGCGGGCTCTTTCATAACAGACAAATCGGGCGCGTCAATTTCCTTTTGCATTCGCCTCGCGGTCCACACTTCGAATGCCACCGCGAGGAGAGGGTCCCGAAGATCAACAGCGTGAAGTACGAGGACATCTACTTGCGTGCCTACGAGAACGAACGCGATCTCTGGGCCGGGCTGACTCGCGACTTCGATTTCTACAACCGCCGGCGGCCTATCAATCGCATGACTACCGGACGGTCGACGAAATCTGTTACGCCACCAACCTCAAGGGGCCGTTGGACAGTTCTGCTATCCCTAGGCACTGGGAAAACTTTCGACGAGCACCGAATCGATGCAGCGCCTAGATCGATGATCGATAGTGATTTCGCATAACAGTAATCCGAGCCCTCTACTCGTATTATTCTCCAGTCATCTTGCCTTTATCTTGCACCCTATGTAGACTTACTACTATGGCTAAACAAGAGCGAGACGTTCGGATCTCCCTGCAAACATTGCGCGTGCTGGAAGCATTCCTGGCAAACCCGACGGAGCAACTTTCGGGCGCGGAAGTGCATCAGCAATGCGGCATTGCTTCGGGAACCTTGTATCCGATTCTGCTGCGACTTGAATCAGCGGGATGGTTTGTCAGCAAATGGGAATCTATTGATCCCTCGAGTGTAGGTAGGCCGCGCCGCCGGCTGTATAGGCTGACCACGACAGGTCTTAGACGGGCCAGTGAGTTGTTCGCAAGCTTTAATCGAGGAGTACTCGCATGAGACAGCTTAACGAACGATCGGCACACTCAGATGTTCCGGGAGTGACTCATTGGCTAATTCATTATGCCGCTCGTCGAGCACCGGATTGCCTATCCTCAAGGCTTGAGGAGGAGTGGCTCGCGGATCTGGAGTCTCGCACCTCGACCCTGTCGAGACTGCGCTTCGCGGCGGGTTGCTGTTGGGCGACCGTGTTAATTGCTCATGAATACTCGCGCAGTCAACTTCAGGCGGCAAGTTCTCAGGTGTCAGCGGATAGATTTGTC
>JANYAD010000220.1 GCA_025355165.1 Gammaproteobacteria bacterium
GCCGACGGCCGGACTCGAACCGGCACAGGTTGCCCCACTAGCCCCTCAAACTAGCGCGTCTACCAATTTCGCCACGTCGGCTTTGATCACTTTTTTTCTGCTGTCGGCGCCGTTTCCGATGTCGATGCCGGCGCGGGGGACGGCGTCGGCGGCGCTGTTGTCGTCAGCGCTGGCGGCGGCGCTTTGGACGGAGCGGCCGCTTGCGCAGCGCGTTCCAATACCGAGGTCGGTCGTACGGGCGCATGCGAGCCTAGGTAGGCCAGGCTCAAGCTGGTGAAGAAGAATAATCCCGCGAAAACCGCCGTCAATTTCGAAAACAAGGTGCTGGTGCCGCGCGCACCGAACACGGTGCCCGATGCGCCCGAACCGAATCCGGCACCCGCCTCCGCTCCCTTGCCCCGCTGCAGCAACACCAATCCGATAATCATCAGTGCAAGCAGCACATGCACGCCCAATATCACACCACGCAACATAGAAAATCTCTTTTAGTGACGCACGTTCAACGAACGTTAATGGCGCACGGCCGACGCAGCCGCGCAAATCTGCCGAAATTCATCCGCGCTCAAAGAAGCGCCGCCTACCAATCCACCGTCCACATCGGGCATCGCCAATAGCTCTGCGGCATTGCCGGCTTTTACACTTCCGCCGTAGAGGATCCGCAAATGGCCCGCTATCTTAGCATCATGTGCCCCTATCCGGCTGCGTAGGAAGGCATGCACGGCCTGGGCCTGTTCCGGCGTCGCAGTCCGGCCGGTGCCGATGGCCCACACGGGTTCGTAGGCGAGCACCGCGTCCGCAAAACCGCCTACGCCCAGCATGTTGATCACCGCTTCCACTTGGCGCGCCACGACCGATTCGGTCTGCTTTGCCTCGCGTTCTTCGAGAGTTTCCCCGACGCACAACACCGGCTTCAAACCCCCCGCCATCGCGGCAGCAAACTTGCGTGCGACCAACGTATCGTCCTCGTGATACCAGCGCCGACGTTCCGAATGGCCGACGATCACGTACGTGCACCCCACGTCCTTGAGCATGGCGGCACCCACTTGACCGGTGAAGGCGCCGCCCGACTCCGCGCATACATCCTGCGCGCCCACCAAAATTCGGCCTTCCTCCAACTCGCGTACCGCATCGGCTAAGTAGACATAGGGCGGAAATACCACGACGTCGATCGGCCAGTCGGGCCGGACGGAGCGCTCCACCTCGGCCAACAATGCCTGATTGGTGGCCTTCGAACCGTGCATTTTCCAATTGCCCGCGACCATAGGACGACGCATAGCCAACCTTTGGGCATTTTGCCCTGCGGGAAAGGCGGCGAAGATTAGCCGCGCCGCCTCGTAACTGCAAGCCCCTTTAAGGGTTGATAGAAGCGGCTTCGACCGCCGCAGCGATGTCGCTGGCCCCCTTCTTGACCAGGTTCGCATCGGAACCCTCGACCATGACCCGAATCAGCAGTTCCGTGCCCGATGCACGCAATACGATTCGGCCACGGCCGTTGAGTCGCCGCTCCACCTCGGCCACGACCTGCGACACCTTGCTGTCGGCTAAGGGATCGAAGCGTTTGGCGACCCGCACATTCAACAAAACCTGCGGGTATTTTTTCATCGCCGCGCCTAACTCGGCCAGGCCTGCTCCGGATTGCTTCATGATGGCCAGTACCTGCAGCGCGCTGATCAATCCATCCCCGGTAGTGGTCTTGTCCAAGCACAAGATATGGCCTGAGGTCTCGCCGCCCAAGGTGCCGCCTGCTTCGTTGAGCATGGCGAGCACATTGCGATCCCCCACTTGAGCGCGCAGGAACTTGATACCGCGCTCGACCAGCGCATGTTCCAAGCCCAGATTGCTCATCACCGTACCCACCACAGGCCCTTTAGGCCGATTCCCGTCGAGGCCAGCCGTAGCGAGAATGAACATCAACTGATCGCCGTCCACGCAACGTCCGAGCTCATCGACCATGACCACCCGATCACCGTCGCCGTCGAGGGCGATCCCTACTTGCGCGCGCACTCCCGCCACGGTGAGCTGCAGCAGCTCGGGGGACATTGAACCGCAGCCATCGTTGATATTACGGCCGTTCGGTGAGCAGCCAATGGGGACGATTTCAGCGCCCAGATCGGCAAGCACGCGTGGGGCTACTTTGTAGCCGGCACCGTTGGCGCAATCGATGACGATTTTCAAGCCCTTCAGGCTCATGCCGACCGGAATCGTCGACGCACAGAAGTCCTGATACTGGGTGCGGCTGCGGTCGATACGTAGGGCTTTGCCCAAGCGCTGTGATTCCTGCGTGAGCACCGCCAGGTCGAGCAGACTCTCGATCTCCTGTTCCACGCGGTCCGAGAGCTTGCTGCCCGTGGCATCGAAGAACTTGATGCCATTGTCCTGATAGGGGTTGTGCGAGGCGCTGATGACCACGCCGAAACTGCAACCCAGACGTTGCGTCATGTAGGCAATGCCCGGGGTCGGCAACGGCCCGATCAGCATCACATCGACGCCTGCGGCAACGAACCCCGCTTCCAGCGCCGACTCGAACATATAGCCTGAGACGCGGGTGTCCTTGCCGATGAGCACACGCCCGCCTTCCGGGGCCAGCACGCGCGCCGCAGCGCTGGCCAAACGCAGCGCGAAATCAACCGTCATCGGCGCCGTGCCCACCCGGCCGCGCACGCCATCGGTGCCAAAATAATTCAAGTTTCCATTCCTTGCAGCACCGCGCTGACCGTACGGATGGCATCGCAGGTCGGCCCCACATCGTGGGTGCGGATGATGCGGGCGCCGCCGCTGACGGCGAGTGCCGCCAAGCCCAAGCCGCCGTACAACCGCTCATTCAGCGGCTTGCCCAGAATTTTTCCGATCACGTTCTTGCGCGAAACGCCCACCAGCAGCGGCGCATCGAGCGCCGCAAAGCGCGGCAGTTCTCTGAGTAGCGTCAAGTTATGCTCCAAGCTTTTACCGAATCCGAATCCCGGGTCGAAAACAATCGACTCGGCAGCGATGCCGGCGGCGAGGCACGCTTCGCGTTCATGCAACAGAAAGTCGCTGATCTCGCCGACCACGTCATTATAGTGGGGCCGCTCCTGCATGGTACGCGGCTCGCCTTGCATGTGCATGAGACAGACACCCGCCTGCATCTCAGCTGCGAGTGCGCGCGCGCCCGGCGCTCGAAGCGCATAGACATCGTTGATGATGCAAGCTCCGGCCGCCATGGCAGCCGCCATGACGGCCGGTTTGGATGTGTCGATGGAGATGGCCACATCGCAAGTCGCGGCAATGCCCTCGATCAGGGGCACCACGCGGGAGAGCTCAATCGACTCTTCTACCTCGAGGGCGCCGGGACGGGTCGACTGACCGCCGACATCGATGATCGCCGCTCCCTCGCTTAAGATTTCTCGGGCCCGGGCTAAGGCAGCATCGAGCCCGGCGTATCGGCCTCCATCGGAAAATGAATCCGGCGTGATGTTGAGAATGCCCATCACCAACGGCCGCGCCAGGTCAATGTTTCGGTGTCGACAGCGCCACAACATAATGGGTCCGCTTCAATGCACAAGGCCGATGGCATTGCCATCGGCCTTGAAGTTTGTCATCTAGAAAGAATGCGCGATCAGTGCTGACCGGCCGGATTGACCAACGGTGTCGCAGGCTTTTCAGCCGACGGGCCCCGCGGCGTCGGCGTGGGCGTGTCATCCCAGTCGCGCGGCGGGCGCGGCGCCCTGCCTTCCATAATGTCCTTGATCATCTCCTCATCAATGGTCTCGTACTTAATCAAGGCCTCGGACATGGTTTGCAGCTTGTCCATGTTGGTCTGCAAAATCTTGTAAGCGCGCTGATAGTTGTTGTCGATGACGCGGCGTACTTCCTCATCGATCACATGTGCGGTCACATCCGAGACCTGCTTGTGCTGCGTAACGCTTCGTCCCAGGAACACTTCGCCCGACTCTTCACTGTAGGTCTGCGGACCCAAGCGATCCGAGAGCCCCCAGCGCGTGACCATGTTGCGCGCCAGTTCGGTGGCACGCTCGATGTCGTTCGAAGCGCCGGTGGTGACCGCATCGGCACCGAACACCAATTCTTCAGCAATACGGCCGCCGAACAAAGTCGCGATTCTGCTCTCCAGCTGCCGCTTGCTGGTGCTGTAGCGGTCCGCTTCGGGCAAGAACATGGTCACACCCAGCGCACGCCCGCGGGGAATGATGGTGACCTTGTAGACCGGATCGTGCTCAGGAACGCTCAAGCCAACGATGGCATGTCCCGATTCGTGATAAGCGGTGTTGCGCTTCTCCTCCTCGGTCATCACCATGGAGCGGCGCTCGGCCCCCATCATGATCTTGTCCTTGGCGCGCTCGAACTCTTCCATCGTGACCGAGCGCTTGTTGCCGCGCGCGGCAAACAACGCCGCTTCGTTCACCAGATTGGCGAGGTCCGCGCCCGAGAAACCGGGCGTACCGCGTGCGATGACGGAGGGCTTGACGTTGTCGCCGAGCGGCACTTTTCGCATATGGACTTTGAGTATTTGTTCGCGGCCGCGCACATCCGGCAGCGGTACCACGACTTGCCGGTCGAAGCGTCCCGGACGCAACAGCGCCGGATCGAGCACATCAGGCCGGTTGGTCGCCGCGATTACGATGATGCCTTCATTGCCCTCGAAGCCGTCCATCTCGACCAGCAACTGGTTCAAGGTCTGTTCACGTTCATCGTGGCCGCCGCCCAAGCCCGCACCGCGATGCCGGCCTACTGCGTCGATTTCATCGATGAAGATGATGCAAGGGGCGTGCTTCTTGGCCTGCTCGAACATGTCGCGGACGCGCGAGGCGCCCACGCCGACGAACATTTCCACGAAATCCGAACCTGAAATAGTAAAAAAGGGCACCTTGGCTTCGCCGGCGATGGCACGCGCCAGCAAGGTCTTGCCCGTTCCGGGAGATCCGACCATGAGCACGCCCTTGGGGATCTTGCCGCCAAGTTTCTGGAACTTGCCGGGATCTTTCAAGAAATCGACGATTTCGACGACTTCTTGCTTGGCCTCCTCAACCCCCGCCACGTCCGCAAAGGTAATATTGACCTGATCCTCACCCAAGAGCCGGGCACGGCTCTTACCGAAGGACATCGCCCCCCTTCCACCGGACGCCCCTTGCATCTGGCGCATGAAATACGCCCAGAATCCAATGAGAATCAATATCGGGAACGCCGATATCAAGAGCTGCAGAAACACCGATTGCTGCTTGGGGGCTTCCCCGCCAAATTTCACGCCCTGAGTCTGAAGCAGGCCGATTAGGGCTCCGTTGTTGGTTTCGGGATTGAAAGTGATAAACGGTTCACCCGACCGGCGCTTACCCTCGATGATTTCGCCCTTGAGCGTCACCGATTCGACCGTACCGCTCTTCACCTCGGTCAAGAACTGGGAGTAGATGATTTGCGACGGTTGTCCCGTGCGCATGCCAAATTGGCTGAAAATCGCCAGCAGAATGACCGCCAGGGCGACCCATAAGAGAATTTGTTTCGTCAAATCGTTCAAATTTCACCTAACCGTCACACAAAGGATGAAGCAATTCTGACGGGCGTTTACTCAAGTTACACCATCCTAAACTGCCGCGCCAACAGATAGATCTCAGGACTGCGAGTTCGTGACGCTTTCGGCTTTTTAGTCACCACGCGAGCGTAGCGAGTGCGAGCATCCTTGATGACCTGCTCGAATCCGGCGCCTTGAAATAATTTCACCAGCAAATCGCCCCCAGGCGCCAAAACACGGTCCGCGAACTCGATGGCGAGCTCGGCCAGGTACATTGAACGAGGCTGATCCACGGCATCTATGCCAGCCATGTTGGGGGCCATATCCGACAATACAAGGTCAACCTTATCGGCCGCCAAGCGTTGCAGTATCTGTTCGAGAACGGATTCTTCTCGAAAGTCGCCCTGTACAAACTCGACGCCCGGAATGGCCTCCATGCTCAATATATCGGTTGCCACGATACGACCCTTGCCGCCGGCAATTCGCGCCGCGTACTGGCTCCAGCCTCCGGGCGCCGAGCCTAAATCTACGCAGCGAATGCCCGGGCGCAATATGCGTTCGCTCTCTTGGATCTGGGCGAGTTTGAATACCGCACGCGAGCGCCACCCTTCCTTTTGGGCGCGTTTTACGTATTCATCGTTGGCATGCTCGGATAGCCAGCGGGAACTGCTTTTTGAACGCTTGGGCATTTTAAGTTGTGACTATAATCGCGTGATGACGCTTTCCGAGAAACAAAAAAAACATTTACGGCGGCTCGCACACCCGCTGAGTCCCGTTGTAATGCTGGGCAATGCGGGCCTGACCCCGGGCGTGGTGAAGGAACTGGATCGTGCGCTGGTCGATCATGAATTGGTCAAAGTATCTGCTCGAGTCGGCGAACGGGCGGCCCGAGACGCGGCGCTGGATGATTTGGCAGCGCAGACTGCCAGCCAGATCGTGCAACGCATCGGCAATGTGGGCGTTTTCTACCGCCGCAGCGAAGGCCTCGCAAAAATCATTCTCCCGGACTAGGCCTTGAATCGAAACGACCGCTCATCCACGAGCCACAATAATCTGATGCGCGTGATTTTGGTGTGTACAACCGTGCTCCTGGCGAGCTGCGGCGGGCACTCATCCGGCACGCCGGCCTCGCCCACCGCCACCGCGCGCATGCTGCCCACGACACCCGCGAACTTGACCGCCGCTGCGGTCTCCAGCGTGCAAATAGACCTCTCTTGGGGAGCCTCGACCGATGAGCTCGGGGTAACCGGCTACCGGCTCGAGCGCTGCCAGGGCAGCGGCTGCGTGAACTTTGCACAAGTTGCCGCGCCCACCATGACGAGCTTCAGTGACACCGGCTTGACCCCGGCCATGCCGTATACCTACCGAGTGCGCGCCGGCGATGCCGCCGGCAATCTGAGTGAGTATTCGACCAGCGTCAGCGTCTCCACCGCGGCGCCGGCCGATGTCACACCGCCCACGACGCCCGCGAACTTGACCGCCGCTGCAGTCTCAAGCGTGCAGATAACCCTCTCCTGGCACGCCTCGAGCGATAATGTGGGGGTTGCCGGCTACTTGGTTGAGCGCTGCCAGGGCAGCGGCTGCGTGAACTTTGCACAAGTTGCCGCGCCCACCGCCACGAGCCTGAATGACACTGGCTTGACCGGCGCCACGTCCTATTCCTATCGCGTACGTGCAATGGATGCGGCCGGTAATCTGAGCGGTTATAGCGTCATCGCCAGCGCCGTGACTTCCGTGACCAACATCAGTGTGAACTTAACGCCCGCCCGCGGTGGGCTGACGGTATCACAGATCCTCATTTTGAGCGCCACGCTCGCCAACGATATCGGCAATGCAGGCGTCACTTGGTCCTCAACGCTCGGTTCCTTCAGCGCGCAATCGGCGACGGGCGCGACCTACGTGGCGCCCAGCTCCGCCGGCATGGTCACTATCACGGCCACCAGCGTGACGGATGCCAGCAAAACTGCCTCCGCTACTTTTGCGGTCACCGATCTGGGCCTGGTCGGCACCTTCCACAATGATAACTCGCGCGATGGCGCCAATGCCCGAGAAGTCGCCCTGACGCCTGCCAATGTGAATACCTCGACATTCGGCAAGCTATTCTCCTGCGCCGTTGATGGCGCGATTTATGCTCAGCCGCTGTGGGTGGCCAATCTGACCATCAACGGCAGCAAGCACAATGTGATCATCGTCGCGACTCAACACGATAGCGTTTACGCGTTCGATGCGGATGCCAGCCCATGCCTGATGCTGTGGCAGGCTTCGCTGCTCGATGCAAATCACGGCGGTACTGCCGGTGAAACCACGGTGCCGTCGGGGACTGCCAACGGTATCGTCGGTACGGGGCACGGAGATATCAAGCCCGAAGTGGGCATTACCGGAACTCCCGTCGTCGATCCGGTTGCAAACACCCTCTATGTGGTGAGCAAGTCCGCGGTTTTAAGCGCGCCGCCTGTTTTTCAACGCCTGCACGCTTTGAATCTTCTCGATGGGACCGAGCGAGCGGGAGCCCCCACGAATATCGACAACACGATTTCCGTCGCGGGCACCGCTGATGCAGGGACCACCGTCAATTTTAATCCGCAGACCGCGAACCAACGAGCCGGGCTGGCGCTAGCCAACGGCGTCGTCTATGTCGCATGGGCCTCGCACGAAGATGCCGATCCCTATCACGGCTGGTTGATGGGATTCAACGCATCAATAATGGGGTTGGTGCCAAATGGGGTGCTCAATACGACGCCCAATCAGGTGGCCGGCTTCGCCTATTCGCGCGGCGGTATTTGGATGTCGGGCGGTGCACCTGCCGTCGATGCCGGCGGCAACCTGTATTTGTCCACCGGAAACGGCAGCTTTGATGCGGATACCGGCGGCTCAAATTTCAGCGACACCACGCTCAAGCTGGCCACTTCCAGCGGCATTGGCGTCGCGGACTGGTTCACGCCCGCGAATCAAATCAATCTCGATCAGGTTGACAATGACCATGGATCCGGCGGTGCGGCGATCTTGATGAATGCCGGCACCGGCAACTACATCGTGGCCGCTGGCAAGGAGGGTAGCGTGTTCCTCCTCTCTCAAGCCTCATTGGGGCATTACGGGGCGAACTCCACACCGCTCGATTCCAACGCCCGTCAAAAATTCAATGTAGGAAGCGGGATCTTCTCCACCGGAGCGTTTTGGAACAATTCATTTTACGTAGCGCCGGTGGGCCAAGCGATGAAGACCTACAATTTCGACCCCACCGCGGCACTGTTCAATACGGCCGTTGTGACCAGCAGCAATCATAGCTTTGGCTGGCCGGGCACATCGCCTTCGATTTCGGCCTCAGGGACGACAGGTGGAATCATCTGGGCCATCGACAACAGCCCCTATTGCACGCAACAGTCATCCGCCTGCGGCGCAGCGGTCCTCTACGCACTCGATGCGAGCGATGTGTCGAAGGAGCTTTGGAACAGCTCGATAGTGGCGGGAGATCAAGCCGGCTACGCGGTTAAGTTTGTGGTCCCAACCATTGCCAACGGCAAAGTCTATGTTGGCACCCGCGGCAATGACACGGGCAACGGCACCTCATCGGTTCTTGGCGAACTGGATGTGTACGGATTGAAGCCAAATTAACAGCAGGAGTGCGCAACAAGCGAGCAGGTATATACCGGCCGAGACCGCGTGCCAGGAAGCGAAACTAAGCCCAGCTGCCGCGCCGTTCTCGCCTGCCAGCACCATGAAGGGTTTTAACAGCCATTCGTTAATCGCCAGCAGCAGGGCGGCCAGATAGCCCCAAACAAATGTCCTTCGGTGCGCAGACAGCAGCGCAATGACAGCGACCGACACGCCTAAGTAGGTTTCGATGCTGAACAACCTGGCGGCGATGAGGCCCGCCACATGCCGATCGCTTTGCAGCCTGAATAGTATGCCGGCGACCCACAACAGCGACCACAGGCTGCCCGCCCACAGCACGATGAGCACGCTGAGGATTCCTCGCAGAGGCTTCACGTTGCTTTACACGTAGCGGACCGAGACGATCTCGTAGCTACGCGTACCGCCGGGGGTGGTCACATCGACGATATCGCCCTCGGACTTGCCGACCAGCGCGCGGGCGATGGGGGAGGAAACCGAGAGCAGGCCTTGTTTGATGTCGGCCTCGTCATCGCCCACCAACTGGTAAACCACCTTGGCGCCGCCGTCCTGCGCTTCCAGCTCGAGCGTTGAGCCAAAAACCACCCGGCCATTGGCGGTCAGCTTGGTCACATCGATAACCTCGGCGTTGCTCAAGCGACTTTCAATTTGGTTGATGCGGCCTTCGATGAAACTCTGCTGTTCGCGAGCTGCATGGTATTCCGCGTTCTCACTCAAGTCACCGTGCGCGCGTGCCTCGGCGATGGCTTTAATCACGTTCGGCCGCGCCTCGCTCTTCAGTTGTTTGAGTTCCGCACGCAAACGCTCTGCGCCGCGCAACGTCATGGGAGTGCGAGTCACGCCAATTCCTTGTGCAAATCCTGCAGTCGATTCACTTCGATGTCGCCTAAGTGGTCAAGGGCGTCGCAAGTCGCGCGCGCACCGGCCACGGTTGTGTAATACGTTACCCGCCTCGCGACGGCCTCGCGACGAATGGACCGCGATTCGCGCACCGCCTGCTTGCCCTCGGTGGTGTTGACGATCAACGCCACCTCGTCGTTTTTTATCATATCAACAATGTGCGGGCGACCCTCACGCACCTTATTGACCCGGCGGCAAATGACGCCAGCCTCCTCCAGGACCTGCGCCGTGCCCCCGGTGGCGGCGATTTCGAAACCCCGCGCGATCAGCATTTGGGCCAAAATAACGGCGCCCGGCTTGTCGCGGTCGCGAACGCTGATCAGGCACAAACCGCGGGTGGGCAGTATGACACCGGAGGCGGCTTGGGCCTTGGCATAGGCCTCGCCAAAGGTGTTGCCGGTGCCCATGACTTCGCCCGTGGATTTCATTTCCGGGCCGAGGATGGGGTCCGCTTCGGGGAATTTGATGAAGGGGAAAACCGCCTCTTTGACCGAGAAGTATGGGGGAATACGCTCGAGCGTGCGTTCTTGCATGGCCAAGGTCTTGCCCGTCATGACGCGCGCCGCCACCTTGGCCAAGGGGATACCCGTGGCCTTGGAAACGAACGGCACGGTACGCGAAGCGCGCGGGTTGACTTCCAAAATATAGATCACGCCGCTTTGTATCGCGAATTGGATGTTCATCAGGCCGATGACATTGAGCGCCTTGGCCAGTTTTCGGGTTTGCACCCGCAACTCCTCTTGGATCTCCTGCGACAGGCCGTTAGGCGGCAGCGAGCAGCCGGAATCCCCCGAGTGTACGCCCGCCTGCTCGATGTGTTCCATAATGCCGCCGATCAGCACATCAGTGCCGTCGCTGACCGCGTCGACGTCCACTTCGACGGCCAGATCGAGAAAGCGGTCCAGCAGTACCGGGCTGTCGTTAGAGACCTTCACCGCGTCGATCATGTACTGGCGCAGGTCATCCTCGTTGAACACCACTTCCATGGCGCGCCCGCCGAGCACATAGCTCGGGCGCACCACCAAGGGAAAGCCCACATCGCGCGCCAACGTGACCGCGGTGTCCTCCGAACGCGCAGTGGCGTTTGCCGGCTGTTTCAGTTTCAGGCTGGCGACGAGCTTTTGGAATCGCTCGCGATCCTCCGCCACATCGATGCTGTCCGGAGTCGTGCCGATAATCGGCGCACCTGCCGCAGCCAGCGCCCGCGACAACTTCAGCGGCGTCTGGCCGCCGAATTGCACAATCACGCCCTCTGGCTTTTCCTTCTCGATGATCTCCATCACATCCTCGAAGGTCAAGGGTTCAAAGTAGAGCCGGTCCGAGGTGTCGTAGTCCGTCGACACGGTCTCCGGATTGCAATTCACCATGATGGTTTCGAAGCCGTCTTCGCGCAGCGCCATGGCGGCGTGAACGCAGCAATAATCGAATTCAATTCCCTGACCTATGCGATTCGGGCCGCCCCCTAAGATCATGATCTTGCGCCGGTTGCTGGGAGCCGCTTCGCATTCCTCTTCGTAGGTTGAGTATAGATACGCCGTGGAGGTGGCGAACTCGGCACCGCACGTGTCGACGCGCTTGTAAACCGGGTGTAGCCCGAGTTTGCGCCGCTCGCGCCGAATGTCCGGCTCATCGCGCCCGACGAGTTTTGCGATGCGAGAATCGGAGAAGCCCTTGCGCTTCAAAGCACGCAAACGCGCGAGATTCAAGGATTCGAACCCTTGGCGGGTCAGCTCCGCCTCTTCGCGCAGCAAATCCTCGATCTGCGACAAGAACCAGGGGTCGATGCGGGTTGTGTCAACTACCTGCTGCAAGCTCCAGCCGGCGCGAAAAGCGTCCGCCACGTATAAAATTCGATCGGGCCCTGGCCAGCGCAATTCGTAGGCCAGCTTTTCGGCCGCCTCCTCGCTCAAGGGCAGGGTGACCTGCTCGGTAAATCCGTCGTAGCCGGTTTCCAGGCTGCGCAGCGCTTTTTGCATGGACTCTTGAAAGGTGCGCCCGATGGCCATCGCTTCGCCCACCGACTTCATCTGCGTCGTCAGGCGCGTGTTGGCACCCGGAAATTTCTCGAATGTGAAGCGCGGAATTTTCGTGACAACATAGTCGATGGTGGGTTCGAACGAGGCGGGCGTCGCCCCGCCGGTGATTTCATTCTTGAGTTCGCTCAAGGTATAGCCCACGGCAAGCTTGGCGGCGATCTTGGCAATCGGAAAGCCGGTGGCCTTGGAAGCCAGCGCCGAGGAGCGCGACACCCGCGGATTCATCTCGATGACCAGAACCCTGCCATCGTCCGGATTGACCGCGAACTGCACATTCGAACCGCCGGTATCGACGCCGATTTTGCGCAACACCGCAATGGAGGCGTCGCGCAACCGTTGGTATTCACGGTCCGTGAGGGTTTGTGCCGGAGCGACGGTGATCGAGTCGCCGGTGTGGACGCCCATTGGATCGATGTTCTCGATCGAGCAGACAATGATGCAGTTGTCGTCGTGGTCGCGGACCACTTCCATCTCGTACTCTTTCCAACCCAGCACCGATTCCTCGAGCAGCACCTCGTTGGTGGGCGAGGCATCGAGGCCCCGCGCCACAATGCCTTCGAATTCCTCGCGGTTATACGCGATGCCCCCACCGCTGCCGCCCAAAGTGAAGGAGGGCCGGATCACGGTGGGAAAGCCGATCTCCGACTGCACCGCGAGGGCCTCCTCCATGCTGTGCGCGATGCGCGCGCGCGCGGTTTCAAGACCGATGTCGGCCATGGCGCGGCGGAAAAGTTCCCGGTCCTCCGCCATGTCGATAGCTCGCTGCGAGGCGCCGATCATCTCTACATTAAATTTATCCAGCACCCCTTCGCGTACCAGGTCGAGCGCAGTATTGAGCGCTGTTTGCCCGCCCATGGTCGGTAGCAGCGCGCTCGGTCGTTCTTTTTCGATGATGCGGGCGATGGTGCGCCAGTTGATCGGCTCGATGTAGATGGCATCCGCCATCTCCGGATCCGTCATGATCGTGGCCGGATTTGAATTCACCAGGACGACCCGATAACCTTCTTCTTTCAATGCCTTACAAGCTTGAGCTCCAGAGTAGTCGAACTCGCAAGCCTGGCCGATGATGATGGGCCCTGCGCCGATAATCAGAATACTTTCAAGGTCGGTGCGCTTCGGCATTAGCCTTCGGCCGATTTTTGCTTCACAGGCGTGCGGCCGCGCGAACTGGACTGCACGCGCTTGACCATCAGATACATGAAGTGCTCGAACAGCAGCCTCAGGTCGTGTGGACCCGGGCTCGCCTCCGGGTGTCCCTGGAAGCTGAAGGCGGGACGATCGGTGCGGCTGAGGCCCTGCAAAGAGCCGTCAAACAACGAGCGATGCGTGGCCCGCAGCGTGTCCGGCAGCGTCGCTTCATCGACCGAAAAGCCGTGATTCTGGCTGGAGATCAGCACCCGGCCCGAATCGATTTCCAGCACGGGGTGGTTGGCACCATGGTGGCCGAACTTCATCTTCACCGTCTTCGCACCGCTCGCGAGGGCCAGCAGCTGGTGTCCCAAGCAAATGCCGAAGACCGGAACATCGGTCTGCAAGAAGCGCGAAATGGCAGCAATCGCGTAGTCACAGGGCTCAGGATCCCCGGGACCATTACTTAAGAAGATACCATCGGGATTCATTGCAAGTACTTGATCCGCCGTTGTTTGCGCAGGAACCACCGTCATGCGACAACCGTGTTCAGCTAGAATTCGCAAGATGCTGCGCTTCATCCCAAAATCGTAGGCGACCACGTGCAAGCGGCTTTGGGGTCGCGGCGGCTTGGCACCGGATTTCCAAATCAGCCCATCGTTCCACTGATAGACCTTTTTGGTGGAAACCGCTTTGGCCAGGTCCATGCCCTTGAGGCCGGGAAATTTTTTCGCCGCTCGCCCGGCAGCGTTTTCATCGATATTCTCGCCCGTCATGATGCAGCCGGATTGGGCGCCCTTCTCTCGCAGCAGGCGAGTCAACTTGCGCGTGTCTATATCGGCGATCGCGACCACCTTGCAGCGAAGCAGAAAACTTTGCAGCGATTCCGAGGCGCGCCAGTTCGAATGCAGCAGCGGCAGATCGCGAATGACGAGCCCGGCGGCGTAGACCGCACCGGACTCCAAGTCCTCAGGGGTCGCACCCGTGTTGCCGATGTGCGGATAGGTCAAAGTAACGATTTGCCGACAATACGACGGATCGGTGACGATCTC
>JANYAD010000230.1 GCA_025355165.1 Gammaproteobacteria bacterium
AAGCCGGCTTGCTCGAAACGCCGATATACCTCGCCGATCAGATTACGCCCGACGCCGTCTGGTTTGACGATGGAAAGGGTTCGCTCGATGGACATTGCAACCTCGCTGAAATGGACGAATATCAACCCCGGCCAGGGCTGATAAAGACCGCGAAGTGTACTGGACGTTCAGCGCTCAAGCAATCATGATGATTACCGAAGTGCCTGTATTTGCTTGAGAAAACTTTCCTCGCCGCGCGACGCCCCTCGTCCTTCAAGCGATCAGACGTTGAAACTTTCGCCGCACCCGCATTCGCCCTTGGCTTTCGGGTTTTTAAACTTGAACGCCTCGTTAAGCCCTTGCTTGACGAAATCCACCAGCGTGCCGTCGATCAAAGGCAGGCTCTGAGCGTCGACCACGACTTTCACGCCCAGGGCCTCGAAGACGGCATCTTCGGGTTTGATCTCGTCTGCGTAATTGACCACATAGGCAAAGCCCGAACAGCCTGTTTTTTTGATGCCAACTCTCAAACCGACGCCGATTCCGCGTTGCGCCAAATGAGTCTTGACTCGATTGGCCGCCGATTCCGTCAGTAAGATCGCCATGCTGTGCTGTTCCTCAATCAAATCAGCTAGAGGACACCATACATAACATGCCCCGGGTGCCCCCGCACGGAACCAGGGCGCGATTTTCTATTAATCCTGGTTCACGCTTGAAAGCGGCCCTTCAGATGTGGGTGCGCAATGGCGGTAGTCAATGGCCGCGGTGGCGGCGGCCAGCCATGCGTCTTCGATGACCAGCAGACGGCCCATTTTTTCCACCGGCAACGCGAATCGGGCGCGCAGATCCGAAATGCTCTCCGGCAGTGCGGCATCGAGAGGCTTTCCCGCCGCGAGGCTTGCCAGCCAAGAGGCGATGGCAATGGTATGGGGGCAGCCGAATGCCAAGAATCGCGCCGTCAGCAGCGTGCCTGTGCCCGCCTGCAGATCAAATCGCACCCAGACCCCCTGATCGCGGCTGCCGGCCTCGCCGCTGAACACGCCCGCCCCTGACAGTTCGCCGACATGGGTGGGTGATTCAAAATAGCGTCGGGTCAATTCGTTGTAGATCATGGCGCGGCTGTCCTACCGGGCGCGGCCGAGGGCACATTGCTTAGCTTCGCACCCCAACCCTTGGGGTAGCCGCCGGCGATCTGGCGCAACCGGACCACCTCACGCGACACAATGGCCACCGCCGCATCGATGTCGCCTTCCCTGGTTGGACGGCCCAGCCCGAACCGCAAACTGGCCTCGCTCAACCGATCGCTGCGGCCGAGCGCACGCAGCACGTAGGAGGGCTCCGCCAGGGACGACGTACAGGCCGATCCCGTCGACACGGCCAGATGCGGCCGAACCGCGGCCAGCAAGCTTTCCCCCTCTACCCCGTCGAACGACACATTGAGCAAATGCGGCACCGCGTGCGCAACGCTGCCGTTGCGCAGCACGCCGCCGATGCGCGTCAATCCTTCCCATAATCGGCGCTGGAGCTGCGCGATGCGCGCAGTCTCAGTAGAGGACATCGAGGAGGCCAGCTTGAAGGCCAGGCCCATACCAACCACTTGATGCGTGGCCACCGTTCCGGCTCGAAAAGCCCGTTCCTGGCCGCCGCCGAATTGCAGGGGCGAGAGATGAACGCGCGGCGACACCACCAGCGCACCGACCCCTTTCGGTCCGTAGGCCTTGTGGGCGGAGAGGGACATCAAATCGATGCCCAGATTTGCAAAATCGACCGGGCATTTCCCGACACTTTGCGCTGCATCGACATGAAGCCACGCACCGTGGGGCCGGCAAATCGAGCTGATGGCGCCGATGTCTTGAACCACGCCGATCTCGTTGTTGACGTGCATGATGGACACCAGCACGGTGTCTTTGCGCAATGCGCCGGCAAGCTGCGCAGGGTCCAATAAACCTTCGCCATCCGGCTTAAGATACGTCACCGCCCAGCCGCGCCGTTCCAACTCGCGGCAGGGGTCAAGCACCGCCTTGTGCTCGGTACGCGCGGTGATGATGTGTCGGCCGCGCTCGCGGTAATACTGGACGGTGCCGAACAAGGCTAGGTTATTCGCCTCAGTGGCCCCCGAGGTCCAAATCACCTGCGCCGCGGTGCTTCCGACGGCAGCAGCGACCTGTTCGCGCGCCTCCTCGACCAGCGCATTGGCCACATCGCCATAATCGTGGCTCACCGAGGCCGGATTGCCGAATTCCTTCTGGGAAAGCAAAATCTCCGCCATGCGCGCGGCGACGCCCGCATCGACCGGCGTGGTCGAGGCATAATCGAGATACACCGGAAATGCAGCCGGATTCATTTGGAGCGCCGCGCGGATTGGCCCCGCCGGCCCTGCACCGCGCTCAATATGCCGCGCATGATGTTGAGCTCATTGCGATCGAGTTGAGCGCGGTTAAATAGGCGCCGCAAGCGCTCCATCAAATGCCCCGTTCGATCCTCGAAATCGATTTCGTTCAACACCTCAAGCAAGTGGGCGTAGAAATGTTCGACATCGCCCGAAGGCGCGAGCGGCATTTCCAACTGGGTGTGCGAATGAGGCTGCGCTCGCGCCATGAAAATCTCATACGCTGCCAGCTGCACCGACATCGCCAGATTCAGCGAGCAATACTGCGGATTGGCGGGGATGCGCACCAGCACATTGCAGTGATTCAAATCCTCGGTCGCCAGGCCGTAGCGCTCGGAACCGAACAGCAGCGCGGCCCGATTCTCCTCTGGCAAACCGACGATGCGCTCGGCGATATCTCGCGGCGTCGTAAACTCCCAGTAATACGAGCGCGGCCGCGAGGTGGTACCGGCTATAAAAGCGCAATCGCCGATCGCCTCGGCAAGGGTGCCGACGATGCGTGCTTGAGCCAAAATGTCGTCCGCCCCCGCCGCCAGCGCATTGGCTTCCGCATGCGGAAATAAACGCGGCCGCACCAGCACCAGATCCGACAGCGCCATGTTCTTCATGGCGCGGGCGACCGAGCCGATGTTGCCGGGATGGCTGGGATCGATGAGGACGATGCGAACGAGAGTAGTCACAGGTGATATTCTAGCGCCACCTTATGCAACCCCTGCTCAATATCGCCATGCGTGCCGCGCGCCGCGCCGGCGATATAATCGTGAAAAGCCTGTCGCGCCTCGATTCCTTGAAAGTCGACACGAAAGGCCGCAACGACTTCGTCACAGACATCGACCGCAAGGCCGAAGCGGACATCATCGCGACCATCCGGCGCAGCTACCCCCAGCATGCGATTCTCGCCGAGGAGTCCGGCGGCAGCGGCGAGGATGAATTTCGCTGGATCATCGATCCGCTCGACGGCACCACCAACTTTTTGCACGGTTTTCCCTCCTTTGCCGTGTCGATTGCCGTAGAGCAGCGCGGACGTCTGCAACATGGCGTTGTCTATGATCCGATGCGCCAGGAATTCTTCACCGCATCGCGCGGCGACGGCGCCCAACTCGAAGGCAAGAAAATTCGGGTCAGCACCCAGCGCACCCTGGAGGGCGCGCTCATCGGCACAGGTTTTCCCTTCCGTGCCGATGCGAAGTATGTCGACGAATACCTGTCGATGCTCAAACTCGTGATGTCCACTGCGGCCGGGGTTCGCCGCCCGGGTGCAGCTTCCCTCGATTTAGCTTATGTCGCCGCGGGTCGCATCGATGGCTTTTGGGAATTTGGGCTCTCGCCGTGGGATACCGCGGCCGGCACATTGATCATCCAAGAAGCGGGTGGGCGCGTCGGCACCCCCAGCGGCGCCGAGTACGCGCTCGGGTCCAATATTGTCGCCGGCAATCCGAAGGTCTACGAGGCCCTGCTCGAGGCGATCGGGCCCCTGACTCCCGCGGCGTTGCGCACCTAAGGGAGGCATGCGCCAGGGTCCCGCCTCGCTTAGGGGGTCCGTCTAAGCGATCGGGGGATTTTCCGGCGGTTCTACATAGCTTGAGCTTAAGGTGCTGCGCGGGTAGCCATAGAATTTGTATACCACGAGCCCAAGGGCGGCCCAGCCGAAGAACACCAGAATGGTGACCAACGGCAGCAGCAAAAACAAACTCAGGCAGCCGATGAGTGCCAAGGGGCCAACCAACATAATGGCGGGGGTGCGAAACGGCCGTTTCCGCTCCTTCGCCGTGCGTCGAAGGATCATCACTCCGAGCGCCACCGCAAAGAACGCCGCCAATGTGCCGCCGTTGGACAAGTCCGCGAGCTTGCCCACTGGGAAAAAAGCGGAAGCACACATGACGACGCTTCCCGTAATCAGGGTCACGACATAGGGGGTCTGGAAACGCGGGTGAATCTTGGTCAAGGCGTCCGGCAGCAGTCGGTCGCGCGCCATGCTGAAGAAGACGCGCGTCTGACCGAACATCATCATCAAGATGACGGAGGGTAGCGCCAGGAAAGCGGCCAGGCCGATAAGCCGCGATACCTTATCCCAACCGATTTCCCGCAGCACATGCGCCAGCGGTTCATCGCTGCACACCAGCGAGGCCTGTTTCGCCTGGTCCATGCAGGCATGCAGCATCTCGGGGGTGCCGGGTTCGATGCCTTGCCCCGCGGCGTCCATCACCGGTTGCGCACCGATCGAACCGATGGCGCCGCTCGCCACCAGCAGGTAGAAGATCGTGCAGATGAGCAAGCTGCCGATGAGACCGATCGGCATGTTGCGCTGGGGATTTTTCGTTTCTTCCGCCGCCGTTGAGACGGCGTCGAAACCGACATACGCGAAGAAAATCGAAGCGGCGGCTCCGCCGATTCCCAGCGCGCCCAGCGGCGCGAACGGGTGAAAGTTCGACATTTTGATGACGGGCAAGGCCAGGGCGCAAAATAGGATCAGCGCCGCCACCTTGATACAGACCAGAACCGCGTTGACAGTGGCGCTCTCGCGCGTACCGATCGCCAGCAGTGATGTCACCAACGCGGCGATGAACATCGCAGGCACATTGATGAACCCCCCGGCAAAATAGCCTTTGGACAGATACAGGGGTATGTGAATATTGAAGCTATGCTGTATGAGCGGGACGAAGTAGTTCGACCAGCCCACAGACACGGCGCTCGCAGCGATGGTGTATTCGAGAATCAGCGCCCAGCCGACGATCCAGGCGATGAGTTCGCCCAATACGGCATACGAGTAAGTGTATGCGGAGCCCGAAACCGGCACCATGGCAGCTAATTCGGCGTAGCACAGCGCGGTGACCGCGCAGACAAAGCCCGCAACAACGAAGGAGGCCATCATTCCAGGCCCGGCCTTTTGCGCCGCCTCGGCAGTCAAGACGAAGATGCCGGTGCCGATGATGGCGCCGACTCCGAGCATCGTGAGCTGGAATGCACCTAATGAACGGGTGAGGGATCTCTTTTCGGCACTCGCCAAAATAGCGTCAAGGGGTTTGATGCGCCAATTCATTAGGTCTCCCTTTTTTTTTAAACCTGGCCGGACTTTAGCGGCTTTCCTACCGCGCTACCAACATTTACTTGAAACTATTGCTTGATGTGCCGCCGCAATCGGATGTTTATGCCTTCCACGGCTGCCGAGAATGCCATCGCGAAATACAAATAACCCTGCGGGATCTCACGTTCCAGCGATTCGGCGATCAGCGCGCTGCCCACCATCACCAAGAACGCCAGGGCCAGCATCTTGATGGTCGGATACCTCTCGATGAAAGCGCTCACCCTGCCGGACACCACCATCATGATGAACACCGAAACCACGATCGCGGCGATCATCACCTCGATGTGCTGCGCCAGCCCAATGGCGGTAAACACCGTGTCTAGAGAAAAAACGATATCGATCAGGCCGATCTGAATGATGATCATCAAGAGCGAATTCATCAGCCCGGGCTTGCGGGTCTCGACTTGTCCGCGCCACATGTCGCGAATCTCCATGATGCTGCTCACCACCAGAAAAGCGCCTCCGGCGAACAGAACCAGATCGCGGGCGGACACGTCCGTCCCCAGCGCCCGAAAAAGCGTGTTTTGCAGGGTCGCCAGCCACACGACGGAAAACAGCAGAGCAATGCGTGTGAGCATCGCGAATCCCAAGCCTAAGATGCGCGCGCTGCGCCGTTGTGC
>JANYAD010000262.1 GCA_025355165.1 Gammaproteobacteria bacterium
CTTAAGATCTCAGCCTACCGCATCCCGCGAGCGACCGCTTCAGGGGCCGCATTTTTGCCCTGTGAAGGGCCGCTTTTGGCCGGAAGGAGCCCTTATCGACGTGATTCCATCGCCTTCTTGAGGTCGTCAACGCATTGTTGCGCCATGGGCAGCTTCTCCAGCTCGATGATCACTCGCTGAGGATCCTGCAGGGTTGATACATTCCCGGCAAGCGGCCGATAATCCGTGATGGCGATACCCAGCTGGCGCATTGCCGCCTCGGCAAGCAGCGCGAACCTCAGAATCTCGGCATCGTCGCGCCGCAGCGTCTCTACCGTGCCGAGCAGTTGCCCCCGTTCTGCGTCCGTGAGCGGGCCGCCAACCCGGCTTAGGGCGCTGAGTGCGGCACCGTCCCGAAATTCACGTTCGTTCGCATTTTCGAGAACGGGCATCAGCGAATAGAAACGCGACATGGCGTCCACCCGCTCCACTGACATCTGCGACAGGGTCCCAGCGGAGATCGCAGCCTGGTAGGCGGTGCTATCCCAGGTGTGTCGGGGTGTCGCGAAGCGATCAACCGCTTCGAGCATCACGGAGCGCTCCGCCCTCTGTTCGACCGAGCTGCGAATTGCATCGAGCTCCTGATTGATACACGGGGACAGAGCAATGCGCTGAAGTGCCTGCGGCCCGTCATCACCCGCGACTTCCTGGCGCATCTCCTCGCCGATGAGGTGCACCTTGTGATGCAGCTCCAGCGCCTGCAGCGCTTGTTCGCCGGCCAGCGCTATAACGATGCCCAACAGAACAATGGCGACTTCGCTGAAGAACTCGCCCCAACTGCGTACTGGTTTTGGCTTATGGACTTCCAAGACGACGCCCTCGTAAAACGTCCCGCTACACCGGGCACCAATGAAAAACCCAAGCTTACACTCGCGCGCTATCCAATGTGGATTCTCGACGCGTCTCGTGGTTCGCCGCGGCTATCTTGAACCGTGGCCGACGCTAAACTTCCGTTAGCTGACTCTCTTCGACTGTCCGCTAACGGAACATCGGCGAAATCGATCTGAGCGACCGCTTCTGGCCGGGTGAAGCCTCTCATCACCAATCCCCGTCGTGAGACTCGTGTCGACCCACAGCGGTCCTCGACGACCGTCATCTTCAGAGCACTCTACTTAACTAACTTCTCTTCTTCGCCAGCGCCTCATGTACGTCCCAAATGCACCAAGCCCAGGAAGCACACCGGCCTTGCCGGTTCACCGGTCCCTGCTCACTTCGCGGGCGACTTTGGGAGATTGGTCTGAGCCGAACGTGCAATTACCCGTGTAGCGAAAGGTCGGATTCCCATCCGCATCCTTACCGGTTCCGACCACGTGGAGCGTGCAGGTGATTTCGGGCCCGGCGAGATGATCCAGCAAAAACACGTCTCCCGAGACCTCGCCTGTCTTGAGGTTGGCTTCAAAGCGAAACTTCGAATCACGGATCATCACTGGATCAGATCCGGCGACGCTGCCAGAAAACACTTGATCTCCCATGTTGACAAGTGTCCCTTTCGCGCAGTCAACCATGGAGGTGACCTGGTACAGAACTTTCCCCGTCAGGTCGCCTTTGAGATCGATGATCACTGTGCTCTTCCGGATCATCCCCTCGGGCGTCTCCTTCTTGTAATGGACAATGGCACCATTCATAAAATCCGTCCCGGTGCCGGACACTTCGATTGATTTAACCATGGCAGTCCCCGCTGGCTGAAGCCGTAATCGCTATGCAGATAATCCAACCGTCTAAGAGGCTATAGCCATGCGGCGCGCAAGCCAAGATGCTGGCAGGTAAGATGACCTCTTATGACCCATTTTGGCCTACCATGACACGTCAGAATCGGCGACAGGAAGGCCGGTCTGGCGCGACCCGAGCTAAGAACTCGGATCGGCTGAGCTCGTGGAAAGAGATTGCCACGTACCTCGATCGAAGCGTGCGCTCAGTCCGTCGTTGGGAACGAACTGAGCAGCTCCCCGTGCACCGGCACCTTAACGTGAAGCTCGGGCGCGTCTTCGCCTTCACGGAGGAGCTGGATGCCTGGAGTAAATCGCGCGCACTCGCTCCTGCGTTCGTGCCGGCTTCCGGCAGCGAGGCAGGCACCTTCAATTCACGATCCATTGCCATACTTCCGTTCCAGACGCGTGAATCAGCTCAAAATTCGGATACCTACTTCGCCGAAGGGCTAACCGACGAGGTCACCACTGCTCTTACAAGGGTTGGCCAGTTGCTAGTCACGTCTCGCCGTTCTGCCACGGTGTCCGCCAACAGAGCCAGCACCACGAAGGCCGTCGCTAGGGAGTTGGGTGTCCGCTATCTGGTCGAGGGTTCGGTTCGTTGGTCGGGACGACGATTCCGAGTTTCGGCGACACTCATCGATGCGCACGTCGATGTTCAGCGATGGGCGGATTCGTTCGAGGGCAGTCTTAAAGATGCGTTCTCGGTACAACAAGAGATCGCTCGGAGGATCGTCGCCGCGCTCGAATTGCAGCTCTCCCCCGACGAGGAGAATCACCTCCACGAGCTTCCATTCCGAAGCATGCCCGCCTATGAATGTTACCTGCGAGCTCGCCACGACATGTGGCGATGGAGTCGCGACTCGATTGACAACGCCGTGCGACTGCTCCACCAGGCACAGTCGCTCGAAGGAGAACACCCTCGACTCTACGCGGCACTCGGAGTCGCTCACCTGCAGTATCGGGAGGCGGGAATCGATCTCACGGATGCACCATTATCGGAAGCCAATAGATATGTAGCTCGGTTGCTCGCCTTGGACGAGCATTCCGCTTGCGGGCGGCAATTGCGTGGTTGGCTTTCATACTCTCGCGGTGACATCCAGCGAGCGGTGCACGATCTGAGGGTTGCGCTCAAGCTGGAGCCGAGTAACTGCGACACTCTGCTGTTGCTGGCCAACTGTCTGCTGATCTCCGGCCGGCGCGCATTGGCTAAACCCCTCCTCACACGGCTGCTGGCCATCGATCCTTTGACGCCAATTACGCGATGCATGCCTGGATACGCAGCAATTTTGGCGGGTGACGTCGAAGCCGCAATTGACCCATACCGGCAGATGTTCGAAATGGACCCGTCGAATCCGATGGCACGCCTGTTCTTCGGGTGGGTCCTCACGCTGAATCATCGAGACAGCGAGGTTATGCAACTACTGCAGGGACTGCCTGCGGAGCAACGGGGTACCGTTCCTGCACGGCTATTGTCCTTCATTGGCAAGATGGCCGCCGGCAGCCAAGAGGAGGCCATGGCGGAGCTGACTAAGGGGATCGTTGAGGCTGCTCGCGGTACCGACGTATTCCCCAGATTGCTGGCTGAGGTGTACGCACTCGCAAACCTGCGAGTACAAGCGGTGCGCTGGCTGAGGATTGCCATCGAGCATGGATTTATCAACTACCCGTATCTCGCTCGCACCGACAATGCATTCGCGCGAATCCGTGACGATCCGGCGTTCCGCAACTTGCTCAAGTCCGTTCGGGATCGGTGGGAACGCTTCGACGCATAGCGTTGCCTGAGCGAAGTGCGTGGAGACAACAGAGAAATCGGCCCAAGAAGGTGTTCCCTCGAAGTCCGCTGTAGATGCGCGCTAGCGATCAGCGCAACTCGCCCTCCTGATGGCGCGCGAGCGCGGTTACACCGCGAAATCTCCGCTTCACGTGCTCCTGCTGACGCTATCTATCCCCCGTATTTTCGATCTACGGAGTCGGAGCCGATGTATTGCAGCGTGCCGGCACTGGCGCGGCCGGCTGTTCCTGATACGGGTGCAACCTAACTATTAATTGGGTGACGGAAACGTCGTATAAGCCGGATAGATCCAAAGGCATCTATGCGCTCCTTGCTAGCTGGCTTGGACTCCACAAACCTCGGCCTATGTCTGCAATTTCACGCATGCGCGGTCCGGTGTGCGGTTTGTTTACTTAACCTAACGAAATTTACGGCTGTCCAATCTATGACGGGCATATCGGAGCCTCGTGTGACCGGAGGTGGCCTGCTGCTGCCGGACGCCGAGACCTTCGCTGCCCATCGACTCGTGTCGACCCCAACGAGGCGATCGTGCCAGGCTGCTTTCGGGGCGGGGAAGTGCACTCGAGCAGGCTCTTTGTAACGCGCTTCATGGCGGGATGTATGCGGTTTTTCGGTTATGTATTCGGAATCGACCACAATCAGGACCTTGGGAATAAGGCATGTATACTGCTCCGAGTGCCGCTTACGATCTAACAGGGCAATAGCTGTCATCGAGCTAAGGGGGACGACATGACGCACTCGTCAATGCCAAAGCGCCGCACCTTGCGCCGCATCATTGCCGTCATCGTCGGTCTACTGACGCTGGCGGCGGCTTTGATCGCAGGAATTCTGGCGCCCTATTTTTTGCCGGTTCGCGTTGCAACAGTCTACCTGTTGACGCTTCTTGCCCTCGTGTCGTTCGGCGCCATCGCCTGGCTCGGAATGATTCTGTGCGCTGCGCTTTGGCGGACTAAGAACCCCGCACGGTTGGCCACCCTGACATCCAGTGCATTGACCTTAGGTTTCTTCGGCGCGCTTTACTTGTTGGTTCTGCGGCCGACTCCTTTACATTTTACGGAGGTCAAACCCGCAGAGGGCGCGCATTATTGGCACCTGCCCACAGGCTCCGCCATCGCCTACCAGGAATTCCCAAATCTTTAGCGACGATCTCGGAGGGACCTTCGCGCCAATCGCGGCGCAGGCTGAAATCCGATGCGATGATCTCTATCTCTGTTTTGCAGACCAGGTCGTATTGTTCTAGTAGGTGTTGGTTGCCAACCGTGAGATCGATGGAATAACGATAGTACCTCGTTGAGGCGTGCGCGCTTATGGGAATCCATGTCATGAGTAGCAGTGTGATCAAGCTGACTTTATGCATATTTGACTTCCTGTCTGCCAGCGTGCGGTTCGCCAGTCCCATGAGAGATCCACATTAGGGAAAGTCCACACCTCCCAGCCTACCGCTTGTCGCGAAGGACGGCTTTACGGTGCGCACTTTCTGTGACGAACTTCCGCTTTATGGCCGACTGAGGCCGATGCCCGGAGTCGACCCAGACCTGCCGGTGGCCGCCGACCGCAATCGGGAAGATAAGAAATATGGCTCTTCTCTCATGTACGCTAGGCGCCGACCAGCGGAATCGAGGGTGTGTAAACGGTAAGACTCGGGAGGTCGCTCACAGGGAGGCAACCGTAAATGTTTCTAGCGATTCTAAACGCCGCTTTTATATACGGCTTGATTTGGATGTTTGAACGGAAGCGGCGAGAACTTCACGAGTTCGACTTAGACATGATTGCTGTTGTTCCACCGTTCACATATCTCGGCCTCAGTTTAGTCATCCTGTTTCTCGGCCTCGGAGTTTGGGCCAGATGGGCAACCCTAGCTGTATTTATGGTTGTGCTCTTCTGGATGTTCTGGAAGAAGGCCAACCTAAGTCTCGCACGAGCATCGGCGTACAGCATTGCAGTTCTGGTTTTTAATTTGGCTGTAAACATCATACTAACGTACAAAACGCGCTGATGGGTTCGAGACAGGCGCCGCGTTCGACCACAAGCTGTCGGACTTCATCGTCCGCTTATCGGAGAGTCCGCGATGCCTTGGAGGCCCGGCATTGTCGCTACGTTACAGCTCCAGCCCTAATACGTCGAAGTAGTTCCGCGTTGTAAATTGTTGCATAGGCCGTCGCGGCATCAATCAAAGCCCAATGGAGATTTCCCTCGATAACGTCCCCAGTTCCCTCTAAACAGCGAGAATGAAATCGATCCACCACGTCTTGATCGCCATTAGCTACGCCGGGCTCCGAGCAAGAGTAGCCGTTAATCCCGATAAATCGTCTGTCTCCGCTTGCTAGATTTGCGTCCAGATCTGCAATCGGGTTCATCAAATTCATCTTGTTCAGCGTCGAGAGCAATTGAACGGTGCCAGGGCCCGCTTTTTCTTTGGCGTAACTGAACGGACAATCCCTTGTAGAGATGCCGACCGGGCTGACTTCCTTGCGCGTGCACGCGCCCATCAGAAGCGCGATGGTGACTGTTGAGACAAGAATCAATGGACGTCGCACTTATCGTCTCAAGTCGTCAGTGGCTGCTAACTGCAAGCTATTCTGACACAGTCAGTTTCCGCTTTTGGCCGGTTGTTGCCGGTGGCGGCTCAATTGCCGGAATCGACCCGGAGGCGCCGGTGGCGAATGGCAGCTTCATGGGATCACACCGAGCGCTTCTCGCTGATCGTGTGGGCGGGCTATTAAGTGCCGATGGACGGCGAGCATGCCCCCGTTTCGCTATTGTTTCTTGTCGCGTTGATGGTCGGCGTCTAACGAGACATCGTCTCCCTTGGAACCTGAGAGGACAGAGATTGCCTTTTGTTGGTCGTGAAGCGTTGGCGCGTTCGTTTCAGGGTGATCCTTCGCGAAGTCATGTTGCTCGGCCATGTGGAAGTAGGGGACCATTTGCCACCAACCGAGGGGCGGCCCGTATCCTTTTAGGTTGCCGATGACGGAAAGCTGATCGCCGAAGACGGATTCGCGGCTCTGCATGGTGACGACGCAGTTGAACGTCTGCTGCTGCTCCGGAACCGAGGTGGATGTAATGTCGGCGGTGTGCGTGAGATATCCGGCGCAGTCGGCGAGGTAGGGCTTTAGGAAATCATGAAAGACCTGTGATTCACGTTCGAGCTCCTTGTACTCGGTGGCAAGATCGCGCAGTTCCGCCGGCGGCAAGAGCGATGCGACATCGGAGCGTTCGACGGTAGACCATGCGGCTTCCACGGGCTCCCCGATCGTGATTTCACCAAAGGTCATGACTCCCGGAAGCATGTCCTCAGAGGTACCTGGGTGGGCGAGCAAATAGCGGAGTACGCGTTGGTCATTGTTCTGGTTAGCAAGGCGCAACAGGTGGTCGCGGACGTTGGCATGGTAACGGCGAATGTTTTCTTCATGCTCGGCGGCGAGCGATTCGCGGGCCTCCCGGACCTCGTGTCGATGGTGGAAGAACTCCACGGTCTGTTCCAATGTCACGGCTATCAGCAACCCAATGACGATGGTGGCAATATGGAGGGCGAAGCCCTTCCAGGTGTTAATCGGTTCGTGAGGTGCGTGAACGTCGAGCATAGGCGCTGAGGTCTCCGGAGTTTTGCTTGCCCCGGCAAGTGGGGAAACGGCATTCTGCGAGGCAGCGGTGGGTCCCTGCGGTATTTCGGGTTTGATGTTTTCTGCCAAGCACTGGTTCTTCGTTTGAAACCGTCAGATTACCCCACGAGGCGAGTGTCAGCTAAGTGGCAGCAAGTTTCGACCCTCCATCGACCGGTTTTGGCCGCAACCGGAAGTATAGCGAATGATTGCTTCATGCCCGAAGGGGTCAGTCGCCAACGTCCGCTATCGGATTTCCCAACGAGTTCGCGGCAACGATCGCCAATATTTGTGGCGGCGGCGAAATGCCGGAGACGGGATCTATGGTGTCCATAGCAACGGCATCGCTGCATTGACCGGTTCCATCTCTAGACCAGCCTTGCGCCAGCCTACCGCTAGTTGCTCGACAAACCCGCGATCCCACCATTTCTCGACATCGGCGCGTCCGGCAGCGGCAAAATCCGGCCGCAGCCGAAGCAGCTCACGTACGGCCTTGCTGGCAGCACCGGTGTCACCCAGCTGACCATAAACCGCAGTCACAAACATATGCATCGGCCAGTGGTCCGGCAGATTCACTTTGAGTGCGAAGCCCAGTGCGTCGTCGTAGTCGCCTCGGCCGTAGGCGTTGTACACATCGACGTACCAATACCATCCTGGGTGACTGGGATTTAGCCGCTTGGCTCGCGCAGTGAGTTCAAGGCCGCGCTCCACATTGCCGCTATAAACAAGCATCTCGCCCAGAAATGCGAGGGAATTGCCGTCCATGGGATTCAGCACGACAGCTCGCTCAACCGCATTGCGAAAACTTTGAATTTCCTTGAGGAAAAAGAGCGCCTGCGCAAGAGCAAAGTAGGTGAGGTGACTGGATGGCGCGACTTCCACTGCCCGCCGCGCCGATGCCAAACCGGACGCAAGCGCATCAGTCTGGAGCTTGAACCCATGTGCATAGTCCTGGACACAAAGGAACGACAGCATCGCCCACGCGTCGCCATAGGACGGAGCACTCCGCACGGCAGCCTCCAAGCCCATCCGAGCTGGAACGAGTTCCTCCGGCGACGGACGTTGCGGGTAGCTGAAGCTACGCAGCACGGCCTCGTAAGGCGTTAGCTGATCGGTTGAGCGGCTTCGCACGAGTTCGCTAAGGCTTCGGGGCAAAACACCGTGCAGGTCCGCGACAGTCGATACAATACGGGAAGCCAATTCGTCTTGCAGCTCGAAGACCGTTTCAAGACTAAAGGAGCGCTCGTAGCTATCGGCCCAAAGGTGGGCACCGGAGACAGTATCCACAAGCTGTATCGCCAACCGCAGCCTAGATCCCGACTGCCGAACGCTGCCTTCGATCGCATAGCGCGCTCCAAGCTCCCTGCCGATCGTCCGCACATCAGCCGCCGTGCCGCCATAGCGCGACGTTGAGCTTCGTGCGATTACCCTCAGATATGAAAAGCGGCAGAGCCCAGTCACGATTTCGTCGGCGAGCGCTTCGCCGAACGACGCGAGATCTGCAGAGGCGCCAACACATTTGAAGGGGAGCACGGCGACCCAAAAGCCCTCGTCTGGGCGCCCACGATCAACGGCACGGACCGGCTTCGACGCCCCGAGTCCCGACGATTCATTGGCCCGATTACCCTCCTCGAGCAGGCTCACAATGCGTTCGGCGAAGTCGGGTGGCGCCAAGCCACCTGCCAGACGCGTCCATTGCCGCTCGCGAAAACGGTCGGGTACGCGAGCGGTCGCCTCGGGGGTGTCGTCAATCACCACGGGCATCAGGAACGGCTGGTCGTCAGCCATGTCCAGCATCCGGCTCACCGCAAGATTCCATTCGCGTCGGAAGTAACCCTCGCTACGCAGTTCGGTGTTGACAGAGATGAGTGCCATGAAAAGTGCGCATTCCTTGACCTGCTTTTTTATCGCGGCATCCCACGCATCTCCGCCGCGCAAATCGCTCTTGTCAAACCAGACCTCGATCCCCGCCGCCCGTAGCGCCTGGCAAATGCCGCGCGCCGCCTCACCATCCTGCGATGCGTAGCTGATAAACACGGCCTGAGAACTGCCGCTCATATTGCGAAGCCGCTTTGGGCCATGTCGTGCCTCCCCATATTGCGAGGGGGATGATGGCGAATGCCCAGCGGGTTGGCAAACGAAGTGAACATTACGAACGGAAGGTCCGCTTCCAGGCAGTGATTCCTGATGGCTGTCTAGCCGGTGTGGCCCGTCAGCGACCGATTCCCGGCCGGTCGCTGACCGATGCGGCGCAGTCGCTTGATCCGAGCGACATCAACACATTGAATATATGGGGCACGCTTGCCTATGTGCTTGGGCGGTGGTCGGAGACAATCGATGCAGCACAAAAAGCTATCAATCTTGACCGATGACTGACGGCAATTATGAACTGTTGTCCGCTGGGTTGATCGCGACCGGTCGATATCGCGAGGCCGAGCGGTCGATTCGCCGCGCGATGGAGATTCAGCCTAGCATTAACCGTCATGACATCATTGCGGGAATCATGCTGCAGGATAAGCGACCGCAAGAGGCAATGGTTGAGGGTGCCCTCGTAACGGACGACGATATCAGAGCCTATTTGTTGCCATCAATGTATTTCGCGTTGGGCCGGCATGAGGAAGCCAATGCCGCGCTGTCCATGTACGAACGCAAGCACGGCGATCAAAATGCGGCTGGGATAGCTTGGCTTTATGCGTTCCGCGGTGAGAAAGACCGTGCCTTTCAGTGGTTCGACCACGCTTATACTCAGCATGACGGCGACTTCAGGTTTATTAAGGGCGCTTTCGAGCATTTGGCAAATTCCCGACAAGATCCGCGCTACACAGCGCTGCTTCGCAAGCTGAACCTGCCGGAGTGATGCGCACCCGTAGCGAGATATCGAGAGTCCTTTTGCGAATGGCCGCATCGGAGCAAGTCGTGAGCCGGGCGTCAGTGACTAGTGGTGCCCGCGTCCCGACCGATGGGCGGATGATCACTCAGTGCCCGAAGGCGACCATTGTGAATGACAGCTTTAGAGACTCGCTACTCGCGCATAATGCGAAAGCACCGGCAGAGGAGATCACCTTGGTTTCATCCAAAAATCCAATCCCATTCATATTTCTGTGTCTGACTCTGTTAGTCGTCGCAACTGATGGCCAAACTCAAGTACTCACTCACGGTGGCGTCGCGCCAATGACCAAGATCCCGCCGGATCAATGGATCGAGAAGGTCGTCGGCGATATGGACAAGCCCGGCCAACCGTTCGTGATTCGCATTCATCATGACGCTGGTTACGTCGTACTACCGCATACGCATCCGGAAGACGAGAACATCACGGTGTTATTGGGCAGCTGGGCCCTCGGAATGGGCTCTCGCGTCAATATGGCCGAATTGTAATCCATGGAACAGGGTGCTTTGGGATTTGTGCCGAAGAAAATGGCGCACTTTGGGTTCGCAAAAGTAGAAACTGTGCTTCAGGTTCACGGCATCGGACCTTTTGTAAACCTACCCATCGATCCCGTATTCGAACTTACGAATAAGGGCGTCCTTTCCAAACCATCGTTGCTTAAGCCGGGCGTTTCGACTTCCTCCAATCCGCCAGAATGCTTCAAGCTGGAAATTGGGGCACATCTTCACGGTTCGCGAGGTGGGGGCGTGGTTGTCGGTGCATTGTGTTCACCGGCTAATCAGTTCACTCAGTACTGGATCAAAAGGCCGAACGGCGAGCGATTCTGGGCTACCATCAACGATTTGCAGTCACGTTAGAACGCCGAATGATCAACATCGAGCGGCAGAGTGGCGCCCGTGAAACGCAGTGCTTTGACCAAACCTCGCATGCGCTCATCTCTCGAAGGACATGAACAGATGCACCGCGCTATATTAATAGTTGCTGTCGGTGTTGGAGTGTACGGCTGCAGCAATCTGATGATTGGAAGCAGGGTTACCGATCCTATCGTTGGAACGTGGCTCGTCAAGGATCCCAACGCGCCTTTTCCTTACCATTTATATGTCTTCAATGGCGACGGCACCATGCAGCAAGCAAACCCCGATGCTGGCGACCCGCACACCAGTGACAGCGACGGCAAGGGCGTTTGGGTCGCCAACGGTGGGCGGATCAAAGGTAAGTGGATGGAAGTCGTCGCGGATCGGTCGACGCATAAATTCGCGGGCCGGCTCGAGGTTTCCTTTGACATCAAGGTAAGCGGCGATACCTATACCGGCACCGAGGCCGTACATTTGTTCGACGATGCAGGTAACTTAACCGCCACTCCTGCTACCGCAGCCCAGCTTGAGGGCAAGCGCGTCGCCTTCCCTTGATGGTTCCCGCCACGCTCGAGGCGGAGCTCAAAAACGATGCGCGCTCTTTTGGCTGGCTTGGACACGCGTTTTTTCAAGAATGCTATTCTCGTCCGGCAGAAGTGTTCCCATCGGTAGATGTTCGCAAGGGTGACCTATGTCTAGACTTTCTATCACGCGTGTAAAGGTCTTGCTCATCGTTGCTCTCTGCGCAGCCAATGGCTTCGCCCCGGCTGCACAGCCGCGAAGTTCCGGTAAGGGCCACTACTTGCTTATCTGGGCAGGCGATCGCTCCAAAGTAAGCAACGACTTTCTCGCGGTGATTGACGCCGATCCATCCTCCGCCGCGTATGGACACCTCGTGACGACCCTCGCAACGGATCAACGAACCGAGCGCGTGCATCACACGGAATACACAATGCCGGCTAGCGGCATGCTTTTCGCTAACGACCATGATGTGGGTCGCACCTTCATCTTTGATGTGCGGGATCCGCTACATCCCAAGATTGCGGCTTCATTTACCGACATGGCCGGCTACATGCATCCTCACTCGTTTCTTCGGCTGCCAAACGGAAACGTACTGGCAACCTTTCAGCACGTTCACAACGGAGGCCCCGAGGGGCAGACGGGCAAGACTGGCGGTTTGGTGGAAATTGATGACCACGGCAAAGTGGTCCGCTCCGTCAGCAATGCGGATCCGGCGTTCGCCGGCGCCCTGCTGATGCCTTACAGCCTAGTCGTTATTCCGGAGATCGACCGCATCGTCTCCACAAACTCGTCCATGCACGATGAGGATATTTTTAGCGGCGTAACGTATCAAGTGTGGCGTCTGTCTGACCTCAAACTTTTGAAAACCTCATTCTTTGATGTGGGCGATAACCGCTATGCTCATATCAGCCCAGAAGAGCCGCGCCTTGGCCCAGACGGGTCGGTATTCGTACAAACTCTTGGCTGTGGCATCGAACGCATCACGGGTGTTGAGTCGAGCGAGCCAAAGTCAAAGCTTATTTACACTTTTCCTGGAAACTGGTGCGGTGTCCCCACAATCGTCGGGCACTATTTGGTCCAGAGCGTTCCGGAAGTGCACGGCTTCATTGTGCTCGACATCGCAAATGCGGAAAAGCCCAACGAAGTCTCAAGACTCACGCTCAGCGATACATTTGGTTCGCACTGGACGGGCTGGGACCCGAAAACCCGACGCCTGGTAGTGACCCCCTACGAAAGCGCAGCCGACCGGACGTATCTGTTGAAGTTGGACGAGACGACCGGCGCTCTCTCGGTCGATACCGATTTCCGTGACACGGACGGAAAACCTGGCTTCAGTTTCGCCGAGCGAGAATGGCCGCATGGCTGGAAGGGAGCGGCTAAACCGCATGGAGCGGTTTTCACGCGCTAACAGTCGAGGTCAGGTACAGACTCTATTGCAACGGCAGCTTTGGGGCAGTCGGTCCAACGTGCGGAACTTTCGGTGTTAGCCGGTTTACGCGGCGCGTCCATCGACCATTAGACGCGAAACCTGAATAGCAGTCCAAGCCGGGAACGGCCGCTTCACATACTTGTTCTTGACCGCGACGATCGCAGGCATCTGCGTAGCGAGGTCGGTGTGGAAGCTGGTGATATCGACGACATCGTCCCAAGTGACTCCGGCCCGCTTCAGTGTTGCGCCGATGCGCTCGAATGCCCGCTCGTACGCAAGCTTGAGGTCTCTCTCACCATCTCGAATGCTGACAATCACTCCAGAAAGGTAAATTGCGTCGCCGACAACCATGGCATCAGAGAACCCCCATTCTTCCTCCAGCTTCGCCATGTTTGGGTCTTCGTCCATGAGGGCCTTCGCCTGCTGTCGGGCCCCGGGCAACTGAGGGCTCCATGACGAGGGCAAGGAAAAAGGACAGACGCGGCAGCCGTGTGCAAAGTCGACATAAGTCTTCTTTCCATGTGATGTGTGGCAACTTCCGGAATCAGCCGGTCTACCATCGTAGCTTCGCGAGGAATCGTCGGGGATAGTGATCGCGCGTAAAGCGCCCGGTTCCTTGATATTTTACAGACTCGCCATGAGGTATCGGCGACAGCGTCAAATCGATGTCCCATCCCCGCCAATGGGTAGGGCACCTCGAAGGTCTGCTCCTGGTTGAATCCTGCAATGTCTTTCAGGTCGAGTCTGAATCTATACACTTTTGCTGCCGCTCCGCAGGGCCAGGCGTCCCTTGATGAAATACCAGCTGCCAGCGATCTTTGCGGCGGCACCAAACAGAACTGCGCAATGCCGGCGGCTTCGACCTCGCTCCCGGCGCACTGCGCGAAAGGTAAGTCACCAAAATCACCTCGCGAGCAATGACAGTCGCTTTGAAGTTTTCGAGCACGACGCGTGGACGCTCATGTCGTACCAATTCCTCGAGCGCCGCGGCACGATCGAATATCCGACCGGAGCGGCCGAACTCCCGAAACTCAGGAGCAAGCAATGAGGCCAATACAGCCGGGGTGTCACCCGCCGCCGGCATCGCAAGGCGCTCTTCGAGCGCGCGAAGCTCTCCTTCTTCCTCTGATCGCGTCGCTTTGAACATTCTTTAAGTACCCCCGTTTTGGCTGCCCTTGTCCCTACAGAATGAGCTGCAGGCTATGATTATCCACAATCGAGTGTGGCAAAGCGGCCGGGGCTGGGGTACTGCAGCGCGTCATCTACAACGGCATCGGGCCAAGGGGCAATCGGCTCTGAGGTCAAGCTTGCGAATAAACCGTTTTTGCCGCCGCTTTTTCGCAGGGCCTGCCGCCAGCCTCGTTTATCATAGCGCCCCCGCGTCATAGCGAACTTCGGTGAGGTGTCCGTGATGAGATCTTCGCTAGGTTATGTGCTGATAGGTCTGTGCCTCGCCTCTAGCGCGGCATACCCGCAATCCGTCTCTCCGGCTATAGTGCCCCCGGCCATCTATAGCGATCCACCTGTCGATACGGCGCATCCGGCGGCCATGAGGGTGCTGCACATTCCGAGCCACGGCGTACTGATCAATGGGTTGCTGTATTCGCCCGCGGGGGCGGGCGCGCACCCTACTTTAGTCATCTGCCACGGCTTGCCGGGAAATGAAAAAAACCTCGACCTGGCGCAGGCGGTTCGCCGTGCAGGTTGGAATGCAGTCACGTTTAATTATCGAGGATCGTGGGGCAGCCCTGGGTCATTTCGGTTCGCGCAAAACCTGCAGGATGCCGATGCGATACTAGCGTACCTGCGGGATCCTTTGAACGCCAAGCTCGGCATCGACACAAAGCGCATCGTCATCCTAGGCCATAGCATGGGAGGGTGGGTGGCGGCGCACACCGCCGGTCATGATCGCGCTTTGCAGGGGACCGTCCTGATTTCGATGGCGGACATGGGTTTGGTTGCGGCCCGGCCGCGTGCCGAGGCGGTGGCTGAAATGGCCGATGACATGGAGACCCTTGCGGATGTAACCCCGGAAAGCATGGTCGATGAGATCAAGGCGCATGCGAAGCAGTTTTTGGTGGCCGGCGCGGCGCCGGGGTTGGCGCAGATGCCGGTGCTGGTTCTGACGGCGAACGATCATCTGGCATCGCATGCCGATGCACTGGTCGCCGCGATCAAAGCCCAAGGCGGAACTCGCGTGACCTCGATGCATGTCGACACGGATCATGGTTGGTCCGATCACCGGATTGCGCTGCAAAGCGCCGTGATTACTTGGCTGGCGGGACTGCATTGAGCTGGTCCGCTAAACAGTATGTTGCCTTCGAAGATGAGCGCACTCGGCCGGTGCGTGACCTGCTTAACGCGCTGCCGGTCATTCACGCGCGTTCGGTGATCGACTTAGGGTGCGGCCCCGGCAATTCAACGGAAGTTCTCGCCGCGCGTTATCCGCAAGCCCAACTCGCTGGAGTCGACAGTTCGGCTGACATGATCGCGGCCGCTCGAGAGCGGTTGCCGGCAGTCAGCTTTCGCGTGCAACAACTGCAAACCTGGAGTGATCCGGGACGCTTCGACGTGATCTTGGCCAATGCGGTTTTGCACTGGTTGCCCGACCACGAATCCCTGATGCCGCGGCTGCTTCAGCATCTGAAGCCAGGAGGGGCCTTGGCAGTACAGATGCCCGACAATCTCGATGAGCCTGCGCATCGCCTGATGCGGCAGATCGCGCAACACGGCCCCTGGGCCGCGAAGCTTGCGCGTGCTTCCGCTCAACGCACGCCGATTGCAAGCGCGGAGTGGTATTACGAAGTGCTGAAGCCAGGCTGCGCAAAGGTGGACATTTGGCGCAGCACTTATTATCACGCGCTTCCCGGAGGCGCGGCGGCCATTGCCGAATGGTTCAAGGGCAGCGGCCTGCGGCCATTTCTCGATCCGCTGAGCGAGGATGAGCGCGCGGCATTCTTGATCGACTTCAACCTCGGCATGGAAAATACCTATCCGAGTCGCGCCGACGGCAGCGTATTGTTGCCGTTCCCCCGCATATTCTTGGTGGCTATTCGGTAGTGCCGATTCCAGATTTGAATTGCGTGCCGGAGGAATTGCGCAACGCCGTGCAGCACTGGTGGGAGCGTGCGTCGGCGATTCCGGGGTTTCTTCAGGGCTACGAACGGCTGGCAGAACCTCATCGCGCCGATCTATGGAAAATCGTGGCCGCCAGTGAATTCGCCGGTTCGGTTTTGCTACAAGACCCAAAAGCTCTGGAGTGGGTAACTCAAGACGCCTCCGCGACGGTGGCTGCGAATGCCGATTACGAGACTCGTACGGCCGATGCGCGTAACCAGGAAGAAGCAGGGACACTGTTGCGCGAGTGGCGCAGGCGCGCGATGTTGCGTATCGCGTGGCTCGACATCGCGGGAACCGCGCCCGTGGCGCAGACGCTGCGTGACGTATCAACCCTCGCCGATGCCATTATTCGCGCCGCGGCATCCGCGGCATGCCTCTACCTTTTGCCCACATTCGGTCGGCCGCAAAACTCGGACGCACCGCCAGCGTTCATCATCCTAGGGATGGGGAAACTCGGCGGCGGGGAGCTGAATTTCTCATCGGACGTCGATCTGGTGTTTTTGTATTCCGGGACGGGCGAGACCAGCGGCCCCCGCGTCATCGACAACGGGGAGTATTTCAATCGGCTCGGGCGCGAAGTGATTCGCTTACTCGATGCGCGCAATGCCGATGGGTTTGTCTTTCGCGTCGACATGCGGCTACGTCCCTTTGGGGACAGCGGCCCGCTGGCCGTCAGTCTGGCATCGCTGGAGGACTACCTGCAGCAGCACGGCCGCGATTGGGAACGCTATGCATGGATCAAAGCGCGTGCAATCGTGGGCGCGAGGGCCTATGCCTCGGCCTACCAGGAGTTCGTGCGTCCATTCGTGTACCGCCGCTACCTTGATTTCGGCGTGTTCGAGTCGTTGCGCGACATGAAGGCGCTCATCGTGCGCGAGGTGTCGCGCCGCGAGCTCGACCGGGATTTGAAGCTCGGCAAGGGAGGCATCCGGGAAATCGAGTTCACGGTGCAATCCATGCAATTGGTACGCGGCGGGAGCGACCGCCGCTTGCAAAATCCAGCGTTGCTCGAAGTGCTGCCGCTGCTTTCAGGATCAAAGCTGGTGTCGGCCGAAGCGGTGGCTGAACTTACCGACGCGTACCTGGTGCTTCGCAAGGCCGAAAATGCACTGCAGATGATTCGCGACCAGCAAACGCATTGCTTGCCTAAGGAGACAATCGACCGCGCGCGATTGGCGTTGAGCGTCGGGTTCGGTGACTGGAGCAGTACCGCTGCGCACATTCAGTCGACGCTCGATAAGGTGTCCACTCACTTCGACGCGTTGTTGTTCGGCGCGCCCGAGGATCTGCGCCGTCAGGACGGCTCAGGCATAGAGTGGCTCGACTCTGATCAGTCTAGAATCGACGAGGAATTGGTGAAGAGCGGGTTTCCCAGCGGCGCGAGTGCGGCAGTGGCAGAGATCCTCGGCGCTTACCGCCAAGCAGCGCCATATCGTCGACTCGATGAGGCGGGTCGTCGCCGCCTGCACGCCATTTTGGCGCGCCTACTGCAGGCGGCCGCGGACCATTCCCAGCCTGCGGTCGTCGTGCAGCGGGTGCTGCGCGTTCTCGAATCGATCGGCGCGCGCGCATCCTATCTGGCGCTGCTCAAAGAGCAGCCCGCGGCGCTCGATAGACTGATCGAGGTCTGCGCGATCAGCGGCTTTCTATCGCGCCAAATCGCGGATTTTCCGCTTCTTCTCGACGAACTCATCGATGCCAAAGCATTCGATGCGATGCCGACGCGGCAGGGCTTCGCGCTCGAATTGGCGGCGCGCACGGAGCGGCTCTCCACGGATGATCCGGAGCGCCAGGTGGAGGCGTTGCGGCAATTTCAAAAGGTCGCTGTATTTGCCGTGGCGCTTGCGGACCTGACGGGCCGCCTGCCGCTGATGCGTGTCAGCGATCGGCTGACGGACATCGCGGAGTTGATCATCCAATGCTGCATGCATTTGGCCTGGCAACAAATGACACTGATGTACGGAACGCCCTACTGCGGCGAGCAGCCGGATAATCTGCGGCCGGTGGCGGTGGCGGTCGCCGGCTATGGCAAGCTGGGCGGCCTGGAGCTGGGCTATGCCTCCGACCTCGATCTGGTGTTCCTGCATGATTCGAGCGGCAATGTTCAGCTCACCAACGGGGAGCGGCCGCTCGATAACGGAATTTTCTTTTTGCGTTTAGGTCAGCGCATCGTGCATCTACTCACCATGCATTCGGCCGCCGGCCGTCTCTATGAAGTGGATATGCGATTGCGACCTAACGGCAAGGGAGGCTTCCTGATTACCGGCATCGACGCGTTTGAACGTTACCAGGAGACAGACGCCTGGACATGGGAACATCAAGCGTTGCTGCGCGCCCGCGCTGTGGCAGGGGATGACAAGTTGTGCGCAGCATTCGAGACGGTCAGGCGGCGCACTCTGTCGGCCGCCGTGCGCCGCGACACCCTGCGTAAGGACGTGCTCGAGATGCGATTACGCATGCGCCGCGAATTATCGAAATCCGGTACAGGGCAGTTCGATATCAAGCAGGACGCCGGGGGGATTGGCGACATCGAATTTCTGGTGCAGTACTTAGTGCTTGCAGCCGCGCAGGATCATCCCCAACTGTTGACCTACACTGACAATATTCGGCAGCTGGAAGGACTTGCGGCGGTAGGCATCATCGACAGTGCAAGTGCAGCGTGGCTGAAGGATGCGTATATCGGCTATCGCACGGTGCTGCACCACCTATCCCTCGAGGAGGAGGGCGAACGAATCGTGGCCGCGGACCCCTACGCGCAAACTCGCGCTCGGGTGCGCGAGATCTGGCGCACCACATTTGAATCGGCAGCCTGACGTGTCAAAATCCGAAACCATGGCAATCTTGAATCCGTTACTCGAGCCGTGGGCGGGGCCCGATGGCGGCGTGCCTCCCTTCGACAGAGTGCGCGTATCAGATTTCAAAGCGGCGCTCGAGGCCGCGATGGCCGAAAATCTGCGGGAAATCGAGGCGATCGCCGCAAATCCGTCCGCGCCGACATTCGACAACACGCTTGCGGCGCTCGAGCGCAGCGGACGAACCTTGAATCGCGTCAGAGCAGTCTATGGCGTCTGGTCATCGACCATGAGCACTCCGGCCTTTCAGGCGGTGGAACGCGAAATGCAGCCCAAACTTGCCGCATTCTCCGACCAGATCTATCAAAATGCCGCGCTCTTCGCCCGTATCGCGGCAGTCTACCGGTCGAAGCAGGGCTTGGATCCCATCCAGCAGCGGCTGTCCTGGCACTACTATACGAATTTCGTGCGCGCCGGCGCAAAACTCGACAGCCTTGCGAAGGTTCGGGTTGGACAGATCAACGAACGTCTCGCGGCCCTGTTTGCAGATTTTAGCCAGAACCTATTGGCTGACGAAACGGACTACGTGTTGTATTTAAAAAGTGAAACCGATCTGGCCGGCCTACCCGCACCGCTGCGCGCTGCGGCTCGCGCCGCCGCGCTCGCCCGCGGCCGCGAGAATGAGTGGGCTATTCTCAACACCCGCTCCTCCATGGATCCGTTCTTGACTTATGCGGACCGACGGGATCTGCGCGAGAAAGTCTGGCGCACTTATTACAGCCGCGGCGACAACGGCGGGGCCCATGACAATAAAAAAATCATCACCGAGATCTTAAGCCTACGTGCGGAGCGGGCGAAACTGTTGGGCTACCCGACGCATGCGCATTGGCGGGCTGCCGACAGCATGGCAAAGACCCCGGAAGCTGCGATGAATCTGCTGATGCAAATTTGGCCCGCGGCGCTCCTGCGCGAGCGCGAGGAAGTCGCGGACATGCAGACCATAGCGAATCGCGAGCAGGCCGGAATCAAAATTGCCGCCTGGGATTATCGCTATTACGCGGAGAAGGTGCGCAAGGCCAAATACGATTTCGAAATGACGCTGGTCAAGCCCTATTTGCAGCTTGAGAAGCTCCGTCAAGGAATGTTTTGGGCGGCGGAACAGCTTTACGGCTTTACCTTCAGCCAGGTTTCCGGACTGCCGCAAGCCAATTCCGATGTACGGATTTGGCAGGTCAGCAGCGCCGCGGGGCTGCACATTGGATTATGGTACTTCGATCCGTACGCCCGCGCCGGCAAGAGTTCCGGCGCTTGGATGAGCGAGTATCGGGGCCAGGAAAATTTTGACGGGAAAGTCTCGCCCATCGTTTCGAATAACACCAATTTTCTCAACGACGGAAGCTTAGGGCCGCTCCTGATCAGCTGGGACGATGCCATAACGCTGTTCCACGAGTTCGGGCATGCGCTGCATTGTCTGAATTCCGACGTCAACTACCCATCGCTTGCCGGGACGAACGTAGTGCGCGATTTCGTCGAGTTCCCCTCGCAGCTTAACGAGAACTGGCTCACCACGGCGGAGATGTTGTCGCGATTTGCGCTGCACTACCAAACCGGAGCGCCGATCCCGCCGGAGTTGGCGGCGAAAATCAAGAAGGCCGGCAGCTTCAACCAGGGATTTGCAACGGTCGAATATTTGGCCTCGGCGTTGGTGGACATGAAATTGCATTTGGCCGGCGATCAGTTGGTGGAACCGGCTGAGTTCGAGCGCACTACCCTTGCCTCATTAGGCATGCCGCCGGAAATGGTTATGCGTCACCGCACGCCGCAGTTCGCGCACATTTTCTCAAGCGATGCCTATTCGGCGGGTTATTACAGCTACATGTGGGCCGAGGTGCTGGATCACGACGCTTTTGAAGCCTTCAACGAAGCAGGCGGTCCTTATGACAAGGCCATGGCGAAGCGATTGCGCGATAACGTCATGGCGGTGGGCAACAGCGTCGACCCCGCCCAGGCTTATAGAAATTTCCGCGGCGCGGACCCTAAAATAGACGGCTTGTTGCGCGCGCGCGGCTTTTCAACAACGGAGCGATAGTTTATGGCGGCGATGGTTCAAGACGATTCCAAGCACCGATTGATCGTGCCCAACGCGTTGCATCACTACACGGTGAACTTGGCCGACCTGCCGCTTGCATGCCCGATGCCGGGTATGCTGCTTTGGAACTCCCACCCCAGGGTGTATCTGGCGATCGAACCCACCGGATGGGCCAAGTGCTCTTATTGCGGTGCCGAGTACTCGCTGAATCGCAGCGCGAGCGGTTGCGCGGACATCGCGGCGGAGACCGACTAGCATTGTTAGGTTTTGTATTCGGCGTAGGATTTTTCTTCGATGATTTTCGATCCGAGTTTCAGGTTGATGCGCCGTTTGATGACCGCACGCTCATCATTTTCGAAATAAACCGCCCGTGCCAGGCGAATGAACTCGGCGTCGAACGCCTTGGCACGTTCCTTGTCGCGAATCTCGTCTTCGATCGCCCAGAGCCGCTCGTTGACCTTGAGCAACGCATCCACCTCGGAATCGATTTCGGATCTGGCGTAATCCGATCCGCCCCACGTGTTCTCGAGGGCCTGCAATTCGCTGCGCACACTAGCTAGTTTTTGCGGATCGCTCATGCGCCGCGACTTGATGCGCAGAATCGTGATTTTGTCGAGCAATTCGCCAGGGGAGATAGGCACCTTGATTTCGGTCATGCCGGCATCTTAGCTACATTTGTTGCATGAAAGCGTCGAGTTTCGCGTTGACCTCGCTCACCGGAATCAAGTCCATCACACCCGGGCGTTCGATCTTCGTGGTCCAAGGGATTTGCGCGGCGGGCTTGTTCAGGAATTTGCGCGCCGCTTCATCGTACTTGTCCACACACCATTGCCGGCTGTAGTAGGGGCCTGCGCGTTGCGGGTTGGTGGCGGCATAGAGACCGATGACGGGCAATCCGACCATGCCGGCCATGTGGGCGGGACCGGAGTCGGGCGACAACAAAACTTTGCTCTGGGACATGAGGCCCAGTAATTGCGGCAGTGTATCTTTGCCGATTTGATTGGCCGGCGGAACCCTCGCCGCAGCGGTAATCGCCGCGCCCATGCGTGCTTCGGCGGAACTGCGTCCCCCCACCAGCACGACGCGCATCCCATGAGCGGCAGCGGCATGGTCGGCAACGGCCGCATATCTGCCCGGCGTCCAATTACGCGCCGCATGGCTCGAGCAGGGGCTGATCAGCAACGTCGGGAGCCGATCGGGAATGACGACGCGGGCATAGTCCAAGGCGTTCTGAGGCAACGGCACATCCCAGCGGGGCGCCGAAGTTTCGATGCCGCAGGCGCGCGCGAACCCCAACAAGGAATCGAGCACATGTTCCGATGCCGCGGGCTCGATTTGTGCGTTGGTAAACAGCCATTGCAGTTCCCGTGCTCGCTGCCGATCAAAGCCCAGCTTGATCGGCGCATTCACCGCACGGCTGACCAAGCTTGCGCGAAACGACAATTGCATGTCGAGCAGCAGATCGAAGCGACGCTCGTTCAATATATTCCGCAGCCGCCATAATTCACCAAGGGTTGCCGACTTATCGAAGGTGATAAACTCGATTTCCGGAAGGATCTCCGACATCAGCTTGGCTTCAAGTTTGCCGATGATCCAGGTAAAACGGGTTTGCGGCCAGGCCGCTTGGAAGGCTCGAAGCGCCGCCAGAGCGTGGCAGGTATCGCCGATTGCCGATAGCCGCAGCAGGCATACCCGTTGCAGCGGCGGTTTGAAGCTTAAGGTGGTCATTAATGATAAAGGGCGGCCAACGCGTCGACACGGCAACGGGCGTCATGCTGGCTGATCCTCATGCCCTTGGCAATGCGCGGCATGAGCCGGGGGAAAGCTTGTTCGACCCGAAACATTGGTCCGCACGCGGCGAACTTGCCCCGGTTGACGGCGGCCGCGGCTCGGCGTGGTTCATTGGGAATGCCGAAAATCCTTGGGTATTGCGCCATTATCGGCGCGGCGGTTTCATCGCCCGCGTGACCGCGGATCAATACTTCTGGCTGGGCGAGGAGCGGGTGCGGGCGTTCGTCGAATGGCGATTACTGGCTTATTTGCGGCAATGGGGGCTGCGGATTCCGCGCCCCGTGGCTGCATGGTATCGGCGCGTAGGACTCACGTATCGCTGCGATCTGATTACCCGGCGTATCATCGATGCGCGATCTCTGAGTGCGGCGCTGGCGATGGACGCGCTTGCGCAGGAAGGATGGCAGGCCATTGGACGGGCGATAGCGCGGCTGCATGCACAAGGCGTGGACCACGCGGACTTGAACGCGCACAACATCTTGCTCGATGACAACTTCAACATCAGCATCATCGACTTCGACCGCGGGCGCTTGCGCGCTCCCGGGGCGTGGCGCATGAGCAATTTGGCACGCTTGAGCCGCTCGCTCGCCAAGATATCGCCGAGCTTGCCGCCAGGACGATTCACGCCGGAGGCGTGGAGAAATCTGCTGGTTGGTTACCAAAACCGCGGCATTCCGGCAGCGGGTTAGCGTTGGGCTTCATTTATTCCTGGCTGGTCAGAATTGCCTCGCCGTTTGCTTTCGCGATTGTGCTGTGGCGAGGCGTGGGCGAGCGCAGCTACTGGCAAGGGCCGGCGCAACGCTTCGGATTCGGACCGAGGGTACCTTCCCAGCCGAGCCTTTGGGTGCATGCAGTTTCGTTGGGAGAGATGTCGGCCGCTGCGCCGCTGGTGCGCGAGTTGCGCAGCCGCTATCCGCTGTGTCCTCTCGTGGTGACAACCGCCACCCCGGCCGGCAGGGCGCGCGCGCTTGCATTATTCTCCGCTGCGGCCGACATCCGCTTCTTGCCCTACGACACGCCGGGCTCGGTGCGCCGATTCTTAGAGCGCATTCAACCGAGCGTTGCCATCATCATGGAAACCGAGCTGTGGCCGAACTTATTTCGCGAGTGCGAGCGGCGCAGCGTGCCGGTGATTCTCGCCAGCGCAAGGCTGTCGGCGCAGTCGGTGCAACGCTATCGGCGTTTCGGCAAATTATTTGCGGGCCTGTTCACGCCAAACGTAACGGTGGCAGCACAATCGGCCGCGGATGCCGAGCGATTCAAAGCCATCGGCGCCGCGGAAAATCAGACTCGCGTGGTGGGCAATGTGAAGTTCGAGTTGCGCCTTGGTGAGAGCGTCATCGAAGCGGGCCAGATCATTCGCCGCTGCTACGGCTACACCAGGTCCGTGTGGGCGGCAGGCAGCACCCATTCGGGGGAGGAGGAACAGCTGCTCGACGCGCACGCGCTGCTGCAAGTGAGATATCCCGACGCACTTTTACTGTTGGCGCCGCGGCATAAGGACCGCTTCGCGAACGTCGCTGACCTGCTCGCCCGCCGCGGCGTTAAATTCGTGCGCCGCAGCCGCATGGCGCAGGGCGGCGCGGCCGTGCCGCTCGATACGGAGGTGCTTCTGGTGGATACAATGGGCGAACTGGCCGCTTTGTACGCCTCCAGCGATGTGGTTTTCGTCGGCGGCAGTCTCGTTCAAGTAGGCGGGCACAATCTGCTGGAGCCCGCCGCCTTGGGGCTTCCGGTGCTGACCGGGCCGTCTTACTTCAACGCTCAGGACATTGCGCAGCTGCTGCTGGGCGAGGGTGCAGCCTTGCAGGTCCAGGGCATTCAGGAGCTGGCAACCACCCTGCAGCGCCTGCTCGACAACCCCGCGGAACGCGCACGCATCGGGGCCATCGGAAAATCCATCGTCGAGTCGAACCGGGGCAGCCTCGAGCGGTTACTCGCCCTTATCGCACCTGCACTGGCGCAGCGTCCGTCTGCGGCGGGGGCGGCGGCGCATCCGTCAGCAGAGAGTTGATCCGCTGCAGGCTTTGCTCGGAAAGCGTGCCCGCGGCTTGCTGCAATTTGATGACGTTCAACATGTAATCGTAACGGCTGCGCGCATAATCGGTTTGCGCCCGCACCCATTGCTGACGCGATTGCAAGACGTCCACGGCCGTGCGCGTACCCGCTTCGTAGCCCGATTCAGTGGCGCGCAGCGCGATGAGATTGGAGTCCACCGCTCGGTGCAAGGCTTTCACCCGCGACATCTCCGAAAGCACGCCCAGGTACGCATCGCGCGCGTCGTGTTCGGTCTGGCGTGCCACCCGCTCGAGCCGCTCCTTGGCGGCTCGATGCTGGTAAACAGCCTGACGAACTTGCGAGGAAACCAGACCTCCCGAATAGATCGGGAACGTCAATTGAATACCGATGGAGCGCTGTTTTTGATCCAAAAGCGTTCCGCCCGCGGGGTTGCCGTTGTCGAAAGTATCCACGCCGTCGCTGCGCAACTTGCCGGCACTGCCCACCAGATCGAGCGAGGGGTAATGCGCGCCGCGCGTAAGCGAGGCATTCTCGCGCGCAATGTCCGCGGACAACCGGCTCGATACCAACGACAGATTCTGTCGCAGCGCCATGTCGACCCACCGGTCTTCGTTGATCGGGTCTGGACTCACCATCTCGAAGGGCTCGATGGGTCTGGCGAGAGATTCGAAGGGGTTGCCGATGATTTCCCGTAGCAGCTCCCAGGTGGAGGCCAGAGCGCGCTTGGCGGCAATGACGGCCGCCGCCGTGCTGTCGTGGGCCGCGCGCGCCTCTTCGACATCGGTGATGGCAATAAGACCGATTTGGTATCGCGCTTCCGCTTGATCGAGCTGGCGGTTGACTGAGGCCAGTGCGGCCTGCTGGGCTTCGAGGTCATCCTGTGCGCCGAGCACATCGAAATAACGTTGCGAGACGCGCGCCATCAGGTCTTGCTGAGCCGCCTGGTAATCCGCCTCGGCTTGGGCCACTTGGGAGTCCGCGCGCTTGAGGGCTTGCCAGTTTTCCCAGCGAAACAAGCTTTGCCTCAAATCGACGGTGTAGTGATGGACGGTGGTCTCTATCTTGCCGCCAAAGGGGAAGGTCTCGAGCACCGTTGGCGCATCGCCGGGGTTAGCACACGGCACGCCGAGCTGCGTCACGCTACAGGGCGGCAGGGTCACCGCTTGCGTGGTGATCTGCGAACCGGTATCGCGCTCCCGAGAGATCAGTCCATTTCCCGTGAGGTGCGGCAACAGGTAGGACAGGGCCTGGGGTTTGGCCTCCAAAGCGGCAAGGCGGGTGGCCTCCGCCTCCCGCAGCTGGGGATCATTTTGCAACGCGCGCTGGTATACAGCCACCAAGTCCGCTGCGCCCGCCGAATTTGCCGCCATCAGTGCAAAAACAATGAGAAGTCGGTTCATGAAGTACCCATTTGGCAGGTCCCTGGCCGGCTATATAGTGTTGTATCTTACTATATCACCCGGGCACGGCGTCAATACTGTGGAATCCTCGGGTCTATAACCCGCGACCACGCCAAAATTCCACCTGCCAGGTTAAAAACTTTGGCGAAACCTTGGTGCGCGAGAAATTGCGCCGCTTGAGCACTGCGGCCCCCAGATCGGCAGATGACCACTGTTTCCTGGCTGGGGTCTAATTCGCCGATGCGGCCCTCGATCTCGCCCATAGGGATGTGCACCGTATCGGTGGGTACCGGCGCCAGTGCAACCTCCCAGTCCTCACGGACATCGAGAAGCGTCATGAGGGCTCCGCCGTTGCGTCGATCGAGGAATTCTTGCGCAGTGAGTTCGCCGGTCATCTGGCCGCGCCTAAAAGATAAAACTTTGCGCGGCGGGCGCGTGGATCAACGGGTCAATAACTGTTTCAAACAAGCTCTCGCGAATCCACTCGGTCTCATCGACTCGGCGAACCAAAATGGCATCCATGACCGGCGCTTCGCCCACGATGGCAAACAGCCGTCCGCCGATTCGCAGCGCTCGCTGGAAGCGTTCATCGTAGCGGGGCAGCGAGCCTGTGACCGCAATCGCGTCGTACTCGCCGAATGGGTCGCCATCGAAAGCATCTCGCGTCTGAAACTCCACCTGCGCATTGGCAGCCGCGCGTTTGGCCGCGAGTGTGAATTCGGGGTGAATATCGATCGAGCGCACTGCCGATCCAAGCAGGCTGAAGCACGCGGCGAGATAGCCGGTACCGGTTCCGATCTCGAGCACGGTTTCAATGGGTAGTACACCTAAGGCCTGCAAAATGCGGCCCTGTAACTTTGGCGCGAGCATGAATTGGCCGAAACCAATCGGGATCGGCGCGTCCGCAAAGGCCAAATCGCGGTATTCGGGCGGCACGAATGCTTCGCGCGGCACACGGGAAAACACGTCGAGAACGCGCGGATCCAAAACTTCCCAGGTGCGAATCTGCTGATCCACCATCTGTTGGCGTGCGGCGAGGTTATCCATGAATTCTCATGCGCGATTAAGGCCGCTGATTATGGTCAATTTCACCAGGGTACGCGAGCCCCTTGCGCTATTCTCTACATTACGACGAATTGCGGCGCATTCCGGCTCGTGAAGCGCATCCACTATAAAGCGTCGCCAAGACTCGTCGTTATTGAGGTCAGCGTTGATTCCGTCTTCCCTGGTGTTGTGGTTGGTAACCGCGGCCATTTTGGCAGTGGGCATAGTCATGCTTTTTGCGTGGAAGCGGCGTCAAGAACGTGCTGTCAACGCTTTCTCCAGCCGCGTACAAGATTTGATCACGGAGGGTGGCGCGTCGGGGCGCATAGCGCTCAACGCCGAACCCGGTGCCTTGGGCAGGCTCGGCGCCGCGGTCAATAAGTTGCTGGAAGATGTGCAGCTGCGCGGTTCGCTGCTGCAGGATCGAGAGCAGCTCTTTCAACGCCTGGTGGAAACGGTGCACGATGCGGTGCTCGTGCATCGAGATGTTATTTTGTTCGCCAATGCGCGTTTCCTCTCGCTGCTCGGGCTTACCGCTGTGGATGCGGTCGGCAAGCCTCTGACCGAGTTCGTTGCACCGGAATACGTTGAGCTGGTCGCCAACAATCTGCGACGGCGCTTGACGGGCGAGTCGGCCGCCGAACGCTACGAAATCGAATTGATGGACCGCCAAGGCCAAGTAACCCGCGTGGAACTATCGAGCACCGTGATCGACAGTTCCGGGGAGCCTGCGCTGTTGCTCACGGCGCTGGAGATGCTGCCGGGAATCATGCCGGCCGCGGCCGCGCACAAGCCGCGCGCCATGGCGACGCTCGATGCGATGGGCGAGAGTGTGATCACCGTCGATGCCGATGCCCGCATCGATTACATCAATCACGCCGCCGAGCTGTTGTTGGGGGCAACGGCTGCCCAAGTTGTGGGAAAGAGTTTTCCCGAAGTCGCCTCGCTGGTAGATGAGAGTGACCGGCGATCGCTCGGCGATCTGGTGCACAAGGCCTCGACCGCGAACGGTCGGTTGACGAGTGCTCGGCGCGCGATACTGATACCCGGAGGCGCCGCTGGCATGGGCGCCGCGCACGCGGAGCGATTCGTGGAAATCAGCATCACGCCGCTGCGCTCCGAGGGCAAAGAGGTTACCGGCTGGGTGCTGGTCCTGCACGATACCAGCGAGTTGCGCGGCCTTACCCGGCAGATGACCTACCAAGCCAGCCATGATGCCTTGACCGGCTTGGTCAATCGGCGCGAATTCGAACGCCGCCTGCAGGAAGCAACCGACTCTGCCCAAACCAGCGCGCTCGGCCATGCGCTGTGCTATTTGGATCTGGATCACTTCAAGGTGGTCAATGACACATGCGGCCACACGGCCGGCGACAACATGCTGCGCGAGATCGCATCGCTCATCAAGGACACGGTGCGCGACTCGGACACCGTCGGTCGCATCGGCGGCGATGAGTTCGCGCTGCTGCTGGTCGGGTGCCCTCTGGAAAAAGCCCGGCAGATCGCCGACAACGTGGTGCGCTCGGTGCACGATTTTCGCTTCGTGTGGAAGGATAAGATTTTCAACGTCGGCGTCAGCATCGGCCTGGTGGAAATCGGCAGTAACAGCGGGACCATCGAGGACATCATGAACGCCGCCGATTCCGCCTGCTACGTGGCGAAGAAGCAAGGCGGTCTGCACGTGCACGTGTATTCGGCGCGCGAAGAGGCCAGCGCCCGCCATAGCGGCGAAATTCATTGGCTGCTGAAATTGCAGGGCGCGCTGCGCGACAATAAGTTCGAATTGTATTTCCAGCCCATCGTGCATGCCCGCGCCGGTGGCGTGAGCGGCCCGGCTTTAGAAGTGTTCGTGCGGCTCGCCGGCGAAAATGGACAGCCGGCGGCCCCGCCTGCTGAGTTCATCCGGGCCGCAGAGCGTTACCGTTTGATGCCGCATGTGGATCGGTGGGTGGTGCAAGCCGTGTTGGCCGCGCTCGGCCGCGGCGGTCTGAAGCTGCCGCCCGGCCGCAGCGTGGCCATCAACATTGCCGGGCAGACCTTGGGCGATGCGGAGTTTTTGGAGTTCGTGGTGGAGTGCTTTGATCATACCGGTGCGAGTCCCGCCGATATCTGCTTCGAGGTGACGGAGAATTCGGTAGTGGCCAATTTGGATCATGCGCAGCGCTTCATCGGGGTATTGCACGGCATGGGTTGCGAGTTTGCTTTGGATGATTTCGGCAGCGGCTTGAGTTCATTCTCGACCTTGAAAACCTTACCCATGGATTATCTGAAGATCGACGGCTCGTTCATCAAGAATTTAGCCGCGGACACCGTCAATCAGGCCATGGTGGCGGCGATGATCGAGCTGTCCCGGAGCCTGAATTTCCGGGTGGTCGCAGAACAGGTCGAAGATCAACTGTCGCTCGATACCGTAACCGGCATGGGGATCGACTTCGTGCAAGGTTTCGTGGTCGGACGGCCGCAACCGCTGTCAATGATTCCGACCGGAACCTAGCTTCCCCCCTGCAGGGAGGCTTATAACGCTGTGGCAGGCGCTCATAACCAACTTCCTATGGCATTTATCCTGAGCTTAGGAGGAAAATCGGCAATCCAAGAGAACTTAGGAGCCGCCGTGCATATTTTCGAAGACAATACCAAGTCGATCGGTCGGACGCCGCTGGTACGCATCAACCGTCTCGACGCCAGCAGCGGCGCCACCATTCTGGCCAAGATCGAGGGCCGAAACCCTGCCTATTCAGTCAAGTGCCGCATCGGCGCGGCGATGATCTGGGATGCGGAACAGCGAGGCACGCTCAAGCCGGGCATGTCGGTGGTCGAGGCCACCAGCGGCAACACGGGTATCGCGCTGGCCTACGCAGCGGCCGCGCGAGGCTATGGATGCGTGCTCACCATGCCGGACACGATGACCATGGAACGCCGCAAGGTCCTCGCGGCTTTCGGCGCCAAATTGGTTTTGACCCCAGGAGCCAAAGGCATGAAGGGCGCCATTGCCAAGTCGGAGGAATTGGCTGCCGCTGACCCGCGCAAGTATGTGCTCATGAAGCAATTCGAAAATCCCGCGAACCCGGCGATCCACGAGAAGACCACGGGGCCCGAGATCTGGGAAGACACCGACGGTGCCGTCGATATTTTCGTCAGCGGCGTAGGCACGGGCGGCACGTTGACCGGGGTTTCGCGTTACATCAAACAGACCCGCGGCAAGCAAATTCTGACGGTGGCAGTTGAGCCCACCAATTCGCCCGTCATTACGCAAACCCGTGCGGGCATTGCACCGGCGCCCACGCCGCACAAAATTCAAGGCATTGGGGCGGGTTTCATTCCGAAGAACCTGGACATGTCCCTGGTGGATCGCGTCGAGCAGGTGACCAACGAAGAAGCCATCGAGGTTGCGCGCCGCCTGGCACGCGAAGAGGGCCTGCTCTCGGGAATCTCCTGCGGTGCCGCAATGGCGGTGGCATTGCGCTTGGCGCGCGAGCCGGCAAACAACGGCAAGACCATCGTGACGATTCTGCCGGACGCCGGCGAGCGCTACCTGTCGGGGGCCCTGTTTGAGGGGTTGTTCGAGGAAGTGGAGAAAATGCAGGCAGTGGCATAAGGGCCATGAACGCCGCCTCAGTCAAGCCGCGGGACGCGGCGCTCGATCAGCTCACGAGCGAGCTGCTCGCCAGCTATTTGAGCGATCAACGCGGGCGGCGCATTTCGCAGCGCTATCTGCCCTCGCGCGAGGCCATTGTCGAGATCTTAAATGCTGTGCTTGATCTGATGTATCCGGGGTACTTCGGCCGACAGGACTTGAATGCCGATAACCTGGGCGTGCATGTGGCCCAGATGGTGGCCTCTCTGAGGCCCAAGCTTGAGCGCGAAATGGAACATTGCCTCTGCTATGGACGAGAGCGGGAACCTGATCCCCCGGAATTCGGCGAGTGTGCGCCGCGCGCCCATGAACTGGCCGAGATCTTCTTGCATCGCCTGCCGGAAATACGCGGGCTGTTGATACGCGATGTGCAAGCGGCTTTCGATGGGGATCCGGCCGCATTGAATCTGGATGAGATCATTCTGGCCTATCCGGGCGTGCTGGCGGTCAGCGTTTATCGCATCGCGCATGCCTTGTACGACTTGGGCGTGCCGATGATGGCGCGCATCATGACGGAGTGGGCGCATTCGAAAACCGGCTGCGATATTCATCCGGGCGCGACCATCGGCGCCGCTTTTTTCATCGACCATGCCACTGGCGTTGTGATCGGCGAGACCACCCACATCGGAGACGGGGTGAAGATCTACCAGGGCGTCACGCTTGGTGCGCTATCCCTGCCGCGCGATGCCAGCGGACACATTATTCGCGGCCGCAAGCGCCATCCGACGGTCGATAGCGGATCGACGCTGTATGCAAACGCGACGGTGCTGGGCGGTCAGACGGTGGTCGGGGCCGACAGCGTCATCGGCGGCTCGGTGTTTCTCACCCACAGTGTCCCGCCGCGCTCGCGCGTGTCATTGAAGGAGCCTGAATTGCGCGTGCTGACCCGGGACGGCGCCGCGGAGCCGGACGCGATTTATTTCGACATTTAAGCGCTTGAGGCCCTACATCATTTTGCCGAGCACCGGCACCAGCAACAGCGCGACGATGTTGATGATCTTGATCAACGGGTTGATCGCAGGTCCGGCCGTGTCCTTATAAGGGTCGCCGACCGTATCGCCGGTGACCGCAGCCTTGTGAGCGTCTGAGCCTTTGCCGCCGAAATGACCTTCTTCAATGTATTTCTTGGCATTGTCCCAGGC
>JANYAD010000271.1 GCA_025355165.1 Gammaproteobacteria bacterium
ATAGCGCTTTCCCTCGAATTCGAAGGCGTACACCGGTTCACGCTGCATGAGCCGAGCAATTCCGTCGGTGAGCTGTATCTCTCCGCCCGCACCCTTGCCGATCTTGGCGAGATCCTCGAAGATTGCGCCGCTCAATAAGTACCGTCCCACCACGGCCAGCGTCGAAGCGGCCTTCTCGGGCTTGGGCTTTTCAACGATATGCGAGATCTTTCCGACGCGCGGCGCAATCGATTGCTCCAAGGTCACTATCCCGTATTTATCCGTGTCCTGCTTCGGCACATTCTGCACACCGAGAATACTCACGTGATGCTTGTCGAACGTATCGGCCATTTGCTTGAGGCAAGGCACTGTCGCATCGATTAGATCATCGGCCAGATGCACCATGAAGGGTGCATCTCCTACCACCGGACGCGCGCAAAGCACCGCATGCCCCAAGCCTAACGGCGCCGACTGGCGGATGTAGACGCACGATGCCCAGCTCGGCAGTATCCCGCGCAACGTATCGAGTAGTTCCTGCTTGCCCTGCGCTTGCAGCACAGCCTCGAGCTCGGGGTTTGAATCAAAGTGATCTTCGATCGCGCGCTTCGAGCTGCCGGTGATGAAAATCAAAGTATCGGCCCCCGCGGACAGCGCCTCATCTACCGCATATTGAATGAGCGGCTTGTCCACGATAGGCAGCATTTCCTTCGGGCTCGCTTTGGTGACTGGGAGAAATCGGGTGCCGCGACCCGCAACGGGGAAGACGACTGCTTTTACTCGATGTGTCATTCACAGAGAATAACGGATTTCTAACGGCTCCGCCGTCGGACAATTCTCACAGACTAACGAAGCTTGACGATGGCGTAGGCTTCGAAACTGTCCCACGAATGGCAGGCAGGGCAATGCCAATAAAAATTGCGGCCTGAAAATCCGCATTCATTGCAGCGATATTTCTCCGCGTGCGCCAGCAATGCGCCGATCTCGCGCGCGATGCGTTCTGATTGCGTCGGACCTTCTTGCCAAACGGCCTGCAGCGTGCCGTCCTGCGAGAAAACCTTTTCGATCGATGCGCGCAGCGGTGCAGCGGCCCCTAAATTTGCGGCTATCGCCGCGAAAACCAGACGCTTCAGCTCATCGAAACCTCGCGATTCGGCTTGCGACACCAGTTCACTCAAGATGGCATCTCGTTCTTCAGGTCCCACCAGTTTTAGCAGGCGCGGCAATTCTTCTTGCAGGAGCGTGGGGGACTCGGTGAGCGCCTGCCTTAAGAATTTGACGGCGAGAGCGGGCTGCAAGTCGCGTTCCGCGATCTGCGCCCCGAGCAGGGCGGCGCGTGGGAATGGCAGCGCCTCGCCGCGCGCCTCGTTGAGCAATCCGCGCGCGCTGTCCAAGTCGCCGCGCTCCATGGCGAGGGCGGCCAATTCGCACAAATAATGCGCTGCGACCGTGCGCGTCGGCGCGGCCTTGATGCTCGCCAACTGCCGATAGGCACCGAGCGCCTGCTGCCAGTCGTGTTGGCGCTCATACACGCCGCGCAATGCATCGAGTGCGCTGGCGCGCAGACGCGGGACTTCGCTTACTTGCTGAAACAGTCCCTCCGCCCGGTCGAGGACCCCCGCCCTCAGGTAGTCCTGAGCCAGAGCCAGCAACGCCTGTTCGCGATGTTCCGGCGCCAGTTCTTTGCGCGCCAAAATATTTTGATGAATGCGGATCGCGCGCTCGACCTCACCGCGGCGCCGATACAGAGAGCCTAAGGCGAAATGCGTTTCGATAGTTTCCGCATTGGCGTCCATCAGCTTGAGGAACATATCGAGCGCCCGATCCGGCTGCTCACTGACCAGATAGTCCAGGCCCGTCAGATAGTCAGGGTGGAGTTTGCTTAAGTGCCCGGTCCAACGCTTGCCCCAGCCAAAATGGCCGGCAAGAATACCCAACACGAGCGCCGCGAGCACCAGGCCCCACGTAAGCAGCGGTAAATCGGTCAAACCCTAGTCGCGGATCGGCTGATCCGCACCGTCGTTGACGCGTTCGCGCAGGTCTTTACCCGGCTTGAAGTGCGGCACATGCTTGCCTGCTAAAGCGACGGCTTCTCCCGTCTTCGGATTGCGTCCCTGGCGGGGCGGCCTAAAATGCAGCGAGAAGCTGCCGAAGCCCCGAATCTCGATGCGCTCGCCGGTGGCCAACGCATCGCTCATAATTTCCAGCAATTGCTTGACGGCCAGCTCCACGTCCTTCGCCGGCAAATGCTTCTGTTTCGCCGAAATGATCTCGATGAGTTCCGATTTAGTCATTATCGACCCGTGCACATCGCTAGACATACTTAAAGAGT
>JANYAD010000011.1 GCA_025355165.1 Gammaproteobacteria bacterium
GTTTCAAAGCCCAAGCACTGAAGCTGGCAGCGGTCTATGACTATCAACGCAGCGGACACCCGCAGCACCATATGGATTCGATCTACAAGATGTTTTTCATCTGCCAGATCATCGGCGGTGAGCCTCGCCCCAGCGATGAAACCAGCGAAGTGGCTTTTTTTCATCGTCATGAATTGCCGCCGCTGTCCTTAGGCAGAGCCACTGCGGCACAGATCGACAGGATGTTTCACCACGCCGAGCATCCGGCCCTGGCAACCGACTTCCACTGAACTGCGATAAGCCGGTGCTGACGCAATCCGGATCGTCACCTGTTTAGACCGCAAAGGCTTACGCCTGTGATGGCGCTCACTCAGGCGTAGGTGACGAGCGTCGGATCTGGGTTGGCGTCCAAATGAGGCACAGCATTATAGCTCACCAGGTGGTGACGCCGCGGCGTTGCGACGAACTCCGTCAAAGAACTATTGCGAATGCGAAGATTCAGGTCGACCGCAGCTGCGGGAGGGGCGTTGAGCGCTGCGGCGACGATGGCGGCAATGGGCCCACCGGAACTGACGATGAGCACGTTGCCCTCGGGGAAGCGCTGCCGAGCTTCAACAACGGCCGCAACCGCGGCGTCTTGAAACGCCCGCCATAGCGGCATGCCTTCGGGCTTGGTGCGCTCTTCAGCCCAGGCCAGCAGGGCTTCGCGCAAAACGCGAAAGTGTTCGCGCACCACAATGGGATCGCGTTTTACCGCAGCCAGTGCCGGCACCGGGACACTTCCCGTATGCGCCAAGATGACGGCTTCGGGTTTATATTCGTCCAATCCCGGAAAAGTTTCCTGCAGAAGTGGCGATGCGAGCCCGCCGTGGCCCTCGAATATGCCCCGAGCGGTTTCTATTTGACGCCGCAGGGTACCGGTAAAGACGGCGTCGAAACGGATATTGCGTCTGCCCAAATAGGCGCCTAGTAGCCGGGCTTGAGTGAAGCCGATTTCGGTCAGCCGGTCATAGTGCTCGGTACCGAAGGCCGCCTGGCCGTGGCGCACGACATAGATAATGCCCACGGGTGACTATTCTAGGCGTTTGGCGAAGCGGTCGGCATGCGAGCTACTGTAGCATCCGTGGCAACAGTGCTCCATGGCAAGTCCGCGCGGCGAGCCCACCGCTGTTGCCCGGGGCCGCCCGATGAGAAAATCACCATGCCTTACACTGGCACGGCTATTTTGTTTTCTGAATGGAGCAGACCATGAACCTGGCACGTTTTCCCCGAATTCGCTTCGCTCATCTTCCCACCCCTTTGGAGCCGTTGCCGAATTTGACTCGGGCGCTCGAGGGACCTGAAATTTGGATCAAGCGCGACGACTGCACCGGCATGTCGACCGGCGGCAACAAAACACGAAAGCTGGAGTACCTCATGGCCGAGGCCCGGGAACAAGGCGCGGACATCGTGTTGACGCAAGGCGCAACCCAATCGAACCATGCGAGACAAACCGCCGCATGCGCAGCAAAAATGGGCATCGATTGTCACCTGTTGCTGGAGGATCGCACCGGCAAGCAGGATCACGACTACACGGAAAACGGCAATGTCTTTCTGGACTATTTGCACGGTGCGAGCGTGGAGAGGCGTGCTTCGAATCCGGATATGAATGGCGAGCTTGCCAAAGTCGGCGCGCGCATGATCGGCGAAGGGCGCAAGCCCTACCTCATCCCCGGTGGCGGATCAAATCCCATCGGCGCGCTGGGATACGTGAATGCGGCGATGGAACTGATTGGCCAAGCCAACGATATGGGGTTGAGAATCGATCAGGTCGTGCACGCCACCGGCAGCGCGGGGACGCAGGCGGGATTGATCGCAGGGCTCACCGGCATACGCTCGGGAGTTGCGCTGTTAGGCATCAGCGTGCGCGCGGCACGCGCTAAACAAGAGGAAAACGTGTTCAAGCTGGCGTGCGCCACCTCCGATCTATGCGGCGCATCGGGTGCGGTGCGCCGTGAAGACATCGTTGCGAATAGCGACTACGTCGGCACGGGATACGGCTTCCCCACCCCGGAGGCGCTCGATGCCATACAGATGCTGGCGCGGTTAGAGGGAATTCTGTTGGATCCTGTGTACACGGGCAAGGGGATGGCCGGTCTCATCGATCTCATTCGCCAAGGTAGGTTCAAGAAGGGACAAAACATCGTGTTTGTCCACACCGGGGGCAGCGTCGGGCTGTTTGGTTACGTTGATGACTTTGAATTCAGCCGCGCAAAGAATGCCCGCGCAGACTGAAATGCAAACAGCGCACCGAATCGTCGGCATCATCGGCGGCATGGGCCCTGAGGCGACCGTTGATTTGATGCGCCGTGTCATCGCGAACACGCCGGCGCGCGATGATCAAGACCACTTTCATCTCATCGTGGAGAGCAATCCAAAAATCCCCTCTCGCATCGCGCATTTGATTCACAAGACCGGCGCCGATCCCACCCCCGCATTGATCCGCATCGCCCAGAATCTGGAGCGCGCCGGAGCGCAAGCCCTGGCGATGCCATGCAACACGGCTCATGCTTACGCCTCGTCGATTCGAGGATCGGTCGGTATTCCGCTGCTCGACATGGTTGCACTAAGCGTCGAGCACATTACGACGCTGCCTGATACGGTCGCGCGAGTGGGTCTACTCGCCTCCACAGCCGTACATGTGACGCAGCTTTACGGGAAAGCCTTCGCCCCTCATGGCATCGTCACGGTCCTTCCTGACCAGCAAGAGGAGATCATGGCCATCATCCACACCGTGAAGTGCGGCAAAGCCGGGTTGCAGTGCCAAGCGGCACTTGCCCGAATCGCACTCGATATCGCAAAGGAGGCAGACGTACTTTTGATTGCGTGCAGCGAACTGTCGGTGATCGCCGCGGGGATCGGCGTACCCTTTGTGGATTCGCAGGATGTACTGGCGCGGGCAGTCGTGGATTTTGCGACGAATCGAGCGCCGGGGAGCGGCACGATGTGACGGATTTGGTAATTTCGCATCCGCGCACTCTGGCAAGATAGCCGCTCATTTCGCCGGGACATGGCTATGGAATTTCGCTTAAAGGCATTTGGACTACATTTGCTCGGGAGTGCGAGCGTTCTCACGCTCATTCTCGGAGCGCTTTACTTCGGCTGGTATCGATGGCCCGGCTGGTACCTCACCGACGTTACGCAAGTGGTTATGGTCATGATCGGCGTTGACGTCGTGATCGGCCCCCTGCTGACCTTTGTTATCGCCAATGAAAATAAACCACGGCGAGAACTTAAACGCGATATCGGCCTGATCGTCGCGGTGCAGCTGTGTGCGCTTGTCTATGGATCCGCTTCGCTTTGGAATGGCAGGCCCCTGTACTACGCCTTTTCGGAAACGCTCCTCCAACAAGTCCAGGCCTACGACATCGATCCAAAAGAAGCTGCTCTTGGGCAAAAGCAAAATCCCGCGCTCGCGCCGCACTGGTACAGCACTCCGCGCTGGATATGGGCGCCGTTGCCGGATGACTCCGAACAGAGCCAGAAGATTGTTGCCGAGGCCCTGACTGGCGGCGATGACGTCATTTCGATGCCGCAGTATTTTAAGCCTTGGGAAAAAGGCTTGCCTTCGCTTCGAAGCCAACTTAAGAAAGTGGACGACGTCACCTACTTCGCGAAAAGCGAGAAGGCGCGCCTCAAAGAGAAAATGAAAGCGGCTGGAATACCAACCGAGCAGTCGAACGCCATGCCGCTAACGGGCCGAGGGCATCCACTACTTGCTGTTTTCGATCCAGCAACCGCGACGATCACCGCTATTTTGAGAGTTAAATAACCTTTCGAATGAGTTTATGGGGGCGATCAGATCTGCGGGCGCCCGCGCCGACCAACGATCTTTCCATGACGTTAAAGGTCACGGTCGCGCCCTTCAGGTCCAGGCACTGGGCCTTTGGAGTACCGAAATTTCCAATTTGTATTTTAAGTGACAGGAAGCCATCATCTATATCCAATCGAGTGATTCTTTCCGAGCCGCAATCTTTTCTGTCCGGCACGCCTTAAGTATTGCGCGAGCGCATCCGCAACCCTTCGCCTGACGCGAATTTGTCATAGTGCAAACTACAGGCATTGATGAGATTTGTGTGTCATAAAACTCCGCCTTTGTGAGTAACTCATCACGTGAATTTCCGTCAATGCTCCATACAGTCCGGGTCAGGCTTTATAGCGGGACAAACTAGGGACTTCAAAATGTACAACTCTCTTACTGGCATCATTGTCCGGGCCGGTTTGTTTTTTGCGTTTGGCGCCGCGATGGTTCCCGCGCAAGCCGACAATGGCGCGCTCTATGTGGCGCCAGGCCCCACGACTATAATTTCTCCAAACATAATTAAACGCAGTCAAGACCAACTCGGGGGGACAGGCAGAAAACTAGGCGACCTCCTAGGCAACTCGCTTAAATCCTCAACCAGCCGCGCAAGCGATTTGGCCGTAACGACGAGGTGCGGGCGCTACCAATCAGCAACAATTACGTATGCGGACGGTTCAGCAAAAACGTTGAATTTGAGCAACGCCCTAGCAAGTCAAAAAGACATGGATCAAGCAAAGGCGGCAATCCCGATATTGCGGATAATCGATCTGGGCGGATGCGACGGCTGACCGTTCGAGGACCGTCGGGATTTGCTGGGCCAAAAGAGCAGTCGGATTAGGACGCCCTACTCAGAGCCCGGGTTTGCGAGCCTGATTACGGTGGAAAGGTCTCAAGCTTCAGCTTCCATAAAATCCCTGCATCCATCTGCGCAATGCCGGCTTTGGGGACGGCAGCTCACTGCTCATTAGCTAGAAAGCGAAATGGTGCGCCCCGGAGGGGTTCGAACCTCCAGCCTCCCTGGTTCGTAGTCGCAAAGGTGATTTCATAGATTCTTACTTTCCAACGACTTAGCAGGCCCGCCCTCACTCAAAACAGGCACCATAGCGCACGAAAGGCATTAAACACTAGGTTTTCACTACGTGTGCCCAAGCCTCGCCCGCAAGATGGTGTGTATAATACACACCATGCAGAGTCGTGAGCGGATCAAGCTCTTGCAAGCAGATGGCTGGCGGCTTCAGCGAACTCGCGGTAGTCATCACCAGTTCGCGCACCCAGCGACGCCGGGCACCGTAACGGTACCGCATCCGAACAAGGATCTCGGAAAAGGCTTAGTGCGGGCGATTAAAAGGCAGGCGGGTCTTTAAACGAGGTTTTAATTTATGCGATATCCCATTGCAATCGAGACAGGCGATTCCAAACACGCGTACGGCGTCGTGGTGCCTGATCTGCCAGGCTGCTTTTCGGCAGGCGATACCTTGGACGATGCGTTGACCAACGCGCGGGAGGCCATCCTGCTTCATTTGGAAGGCCTGCTGGATGACGGCGAATCCTTTCCAAAACCCTCCACTATCGAACAGTTGCGCAGCAAGCGCAGCTTTCGCGGCTGGACCTGGGCGATCGTGGACGTTGACCTCAGCGATCTAGGGGATAAGGCCGCCAGAATCAACATCACCTTACCGCAGCGAATCCTCCGCGCGGTGGATGCGCACGCTCGAAAGCAGGGTGAAACACGCTCGGGATTTCTTGCGCGAGCGGCGTTGGATGCGATGCGGAAACCGGCGTGAGCGACTACCGGATCGCAGGTCGCTGATCGGCCCAATCCGATCATTCAAGGTGCCGAATGCCTGCGCGAAGGGTGGTTAATATTAGATGGACCGCTCGGATTCATCTTTGCGCCGGGTACTGGCGATCGCCAGGCACCTGATGCGATGCACGCTTAATCACTGCATGCCTGTCATTGCATGACGTCCGATTGACCACAGGCCCGTTTGTTTGCGCAAGCGCGTCGATGAGCGCGGGGTCCACTATCCGCTTGGCAATATCCAGTGCGGTCCCATTGAATGTCGCGTATTAGGAATTGTGATGGCTCAAAGGGGTACCGAAGATTCGGAAGATGAAGGAACCCAGGCGGCGCGTGCGCTTTGTGTCCGGTACAGACCCTTGATAAGTTGGTGCGCCCGGAGGGATTCGAACCCCCGGCCTCCTGGTTCGTAGCCAGGCGCTCTATCCAGCTGAGCTACGGGCGCAAAGACATCATCAACAAAACACCGCTCGGCCAAATAGAAACCAAGAGCGGCACAGCGCCCCTGCCCTTAGCTTTATACGTGGCGGAGAGGGAGGGATTCGAACCCTCGAAGGGCTTTTGACCCTTACGCCCTTAGCAGGGGCGCGCCTTCGACCACTCGGCCACCTCTCCGGTTAACAGCCATACGGCCTTTCGCGGAGCGCGGGATGATACCCGCCCGGAGCAGTCTAGGCAAAGCTAACAGGGGTCTAAACGCACTTTTCAGGCGTCATCCACAGCCTTGGAGATCGCAGCGGCAGGATTCTGGTCTTGTTCGCGCTTGATGCGCTCGTAGATCTCTTCGCGATGGACTGCCACATCCTTCGGAGCGTTCACGCCGATTCGAACTTGGTTGCCCTTGACACCCAAGACGGTAACCGTCACTTCGTTGCCAATCATCACGGTCTCGCCGACACGCCGAGTCAATATCAACATAATCTAGCTCCTTGCTACCTTCGCTTGCAGCGGCAAATTCAATCGGGTTGCACGTCGCATTGCGTCAAGCAAAATCCCAGAAATTCTTCGGCCGACCGGGAGAATACAAGAAGCTAAACTCAATTGTTACAACTTCTTGTCAGAAATAAAACATCGTTCAATTGGATAGCCGGCTGCGCACCAGCGACTCGACTCCTGCCAAGGCGGCGCCCAAATTCTCCGGTTGTGTGCCACCGGCCTGCGCGAAATCTGCGCGGCCGCCGCCGCGGCCTCCGACTTTCGCCGCCACCTGCCCCGCGATCTCGCCGGCCTTCATGCGTGCCACCAGATCCTCCGAGACACCCGCTACCAGTACGACTTTGCCTTCCAGTACGCTGGCAAGAACAATGACGGAGGATCCGAGCTTGCTCTTGAGCTGATCCATGGCGTCCCGCAACGACCTTACATCTGCGCCATCGATCTGCACCGCCAACACCTTGACACCGCCGACGTCTTTTGCGTGAGACGACAAATCACCGCCGTGTCCGCTCGCGAGTTTCGATTTGAGCTGCTGGACCTCTTTTTCCAGTTTGCGCGAGCGCTCGAGAAGCTCGCGCACTTTCTCATCCACGTCCTCACGGCTGCCCCGTAGCATCGCAGCAATATCGCGCAGCACCTGATCGCTGTGCACGACCCACTGGTACGCACCTCGGCCGGTGAGGGCTTCCACGCGGCGGACTCCGGCGGCCACGCCCGATTCGCCAATGATCTTGAACAATCCGATATCGCCTGCACGTTCGACGTGTGTTCCACCGCAGAGTTCCATCGAAAAACCCCCGATCGATAGAACCCGCACGTCGCTCTCGTACTTCTCGCCGAACAATGACATTGCACCGGCCGCTCTCGCTGCATCCAAGGTCATCACCCGCGTCTCGGCCGAGGCATTCTCGCGAATAGCCGAATTCACCAGATCCTCAACTTGGCGCAGCTCCTGGGCCGACAATGCCTGCGTGTGCGAAAAATCAAATCTCAATCGATCGGCCGCCACGAGAGAACCTTTTTGCTCCACATGGGTACCGAGAATCTTCCGCAGTGCCGCGTGCAGCAGGTGCGTCGCCGAATGATTCAGCGCGATCGCCTTGCGACGCTCTTGCTCTACTTGGGCATCGACCACATCGCCTACCCGCAGTTCGCCGCTCTCAAGGACGCCCACATGGGCAAATGACGCACCGATCTTCTGGGTATCGCGTACGATGAAGCGCGCGCCCGCATTGCTCAATACGCCAGTGTCGCCCACCTGGCCGCCGCTCTCGGCATAAAACGGTGTGTGATCGAGGATGACCTGGCCTTCCTGACCCGGATTCAGCGCCGTAACCACTTTGCCATCGAAAATAAGCGAGGTAATTTGCGCGCTCTCGGCGAAGCGGTCGTAGCCTAAAAAATCGGTTTTGCCGGAAAGCTTCACCGAATCGCGCAGATCCACGCCGAATTTGCTGGCTGCGCGCGCACGCCCCCGCTGCGCCTCCATCGCGACGTCGAATCCTTCCTGATCGATCGTAAGGCCGCGTTCGCGCGCCACGTCGGCCGTTAAGTCCGCCGGAAATCCATACGTGTCATACAGCCGAAAGACCGTTTCGCCGGGGATCACCGCGGAGGTCAATCGCGAAGCTTCGGCATCCAGAAGCGCCATGCCGGTCGCCAGGGTCTCGGCAAATCGAATTTCTTCCTGTTCAAGGATTTGCATCGCCCTGACCTCGCCGCTCGCGAGCTCCGAATAATAGGAGCTCATTTCCCGCACCAAGCTCGCAACAAGCTTGTGAAAAAACGGCTGGGTCTGGCCCAATTTATAACCATGACGAATAGCGCGTCGGATGATGCGCCGTAGTACATAGCCGCGGCCCTCGTTCGAGGGTACGACGCCGTCAATGATCAGAAATGTGCAGGCGCGGATGTGATCGGCGATGACTCTGAGGCTTGAGGACTGAAGATCCTCGGCGCCTGTGATGTCTGCGGCGGCCCTGATCAATGTCTTGAACAGATCGATATCATAATTACTGTGAACGCCCTGCATGACCGCAGCGACGCGCTCCAGACCCATGCCGGTATCCACCGAGGGCTTAGGCAACGGCACGAGAATTCCGTCCGAGGACCGTTCGTATTGCATGAATACGAGGTTCCAAATCTCAACGTAGCGATCCCCATCCTCGTCGGGCGCACCTGGGGGGCCGCCGGGAATTTCAGGACCATGATCGTAAAATATTTCCGAGCACGGCCCGCAAGGGCCGGTGTCGCCCATGGCCCAGAAATTGGATTTCTCCCCCATGCGCGTACAGCGCTTGGGGTCGATGCCGATTTCCTCCACCCAGATGCGTTCTGCCTCGTCGTCTTCCGTGTACACCGTCACCCACAGCCGATCCTTCGGAATCTCGAGCGTCCCGGTGATGAAATTCCATGCGAAGTGAATTGCCTCGCGCTTGAAATAATCACCGAAACTGAAGTTACCCAGCATTTCAAAGAAAGTGTGGTGGCGGTAAGTGCGGCCCACGTTTTCGATATCGTTGGTTCGAATGCATTTTTGGACACTGGCAGCGCGGGTGAATTCGAGCTTCACCGTGCCCAAAAACTGGGGCTTGAATGGCACCATGCCGGCGACAGTGAACAAAAGGCTCGCATCGTCCGGAATCAACGACGACGAGGGCTTGATCACATGGCCTTTAGATTTAAAGAAATCTAAAAACGACTGGCGAATCTCTGCGGATTTCATTGGAACCTTTCGATATTTTTATTTCATTGCCTTGATCATCTCACGAACTGCTTTCTCCATGCCCACCATCGCAGCCCGGGCCACAATGGTGTGCCCGATATTCAAGTCTTGCATCAAAGGCAGGCGGGCCACTGGCCTTACGTTTTCATAGGTCAGCCCGTGACCTGCGTTCAATTTCAGGCCCAAGGCTGCAGCCATGCGTGCGCCCAAAAGCAGCCTGGCCAGCTCGCGGCGGGCACCTTTGGCTCCACCTTTTTTAAAGGCATGCGCATAGGCGCCTGTATGCAGCTCAATGAAATCGGCGCCCACGCGCTTAGAGGCCATGATCTGCGAAGGTTCGGGAGTGATAAAAAGGCTGACGGCAATGCCAACGCGCTTCAAACGGCGCACGCCCCGCTCTACCGCATCACGCCGACCTAAAACTTCTAGGCCCCCTTCGGTGGTGAGTTCCTGACGCTTTTCGGGCACCAAGGTGCATTCGTCGGGCTTAAGGCGGATGGCAATTCGCAGCATTTCTTCAGTCAAGGCCATCTCAAGGTTGAGCTTTCCCTTGACCGACTTTTTCAGGCGTTTGACGTCAGCATCCTGGATATGACGCCGGTCTTCGCGCAGGTGCGCG
>JANYAD010000053.1 GCA_025355165.1 Gammaproteobacteria bacterium
TTACTGGGGATGGGGCCGGCGTTGCTAGGAGCGCGAGAGTTCGACGCGCCGGTTCTGCGCCCTCCCCTCCAGCGTCGCATTCGTCGCCTTTGGGGCGGAGGCCCCCGAGCCACCCGTCACGAGGTGATCGGCGCTAATGCCGCGAGACACCAGGGCCGCCTTCACCGACGCGGCGCGACGTTGCGACAGTGCGAGGTTCGACGCATCGCCGCCGATGTTGTCCGTATGGCCGGTGACGGTGAGCCGCCATGTCGGATCGCGCTTCATCATCGTCGCGATCGCGTCGAGCGTCGAGTCCGACTGCGGTCGAATCTCCGCGCTGTTGTAAGCAAAATAGATTCCGTACACGTCCACCGGTTTCCGCGCGGCCAGCGCCGACTCCATTGCCGTTACCGTGCTCGCATCGGGCCAATCGATTCTGACCACGGTCATCGAGTCTTCGCCGACGCGAAACTGCAGGAGCAGCGGATTCGCCAGATCGTCGAGCACGTACATCTCCGCGTCCCTGTCTCCGTCCTCGCCCGTGAGCTTGCCCCGGATATGCCGCGCGGGCAGGGCGAGGACCGCGTTGTTGACCAGGATCGGCACGGGGACGATCCCCGGCTCGACCAATGTCATCGTTCCGGCCACCGTAAACTCCGCGCCCCCCATGGCGACCGCACGCGCCACCTCCTTTTTCGCCGAGTCGGCGGATACCGCTCCGGCGCCTTGTTCGATCAATTTCTCCAAAAAAGCCGCACTCGATGCATTGATCCCTCCCGTGCCATCCTCGATGAACGTCAGCGATGTATGCCCGGTCGCACGTAGTTCGGTGAGTCCGGCGCTCGACAGCTGCGAGGTGGTCGTGCCTGGATAAATCTCCTCCGCATTCCAGCCACTCGAGATTCGAGGCTTCAGCTTCCGAGCCGTTTTCAGATCCACCAGCAGAACGGTGCGGCTAGCCTGGATCTGCGTCGGCTCTTCGCCAGTCTCGCCGGGTCTGTCGGCCGTAATGGTGAACGCGACGCGGTCGCTCGAGATCGCGGTCACGCGTCGCACCGATTCGTAGTCGCCTGCCGGCTCGCGCACTGATCCCACGACGGCGAGCCCCTCTACCAGTGGCACCATTGGGTGCGGAGCCTGGGCGTGAGCGGTGTGCGCGAGATTGAGCGCGAACAGGCCGACCGTGAGTGTGGAAAGTCGGATGCTCATGGCTTCTCCTTCGGTTTGTTGCAGCCTTGCAGAACGTAGTCGGTGTTGTTGATCAACGCTTCCTCGCTTTCTAAGCCATCTTCGCTACTGATGGGTTTGATGCAGAGTGTGTGCATTAAAATATAGATCGCGGCGGTCACACTTGCGGGATCTGGTAGCAGACGCCGAATCATACCGATGTGTTGAGCTGGCCGGATTTGCACGGCAGGACGGCGGCGTGCAGCGTTGCGCCCGCACGCGCTGCGGGCGACGAGGATCGAGTGCAACCAAGACTTCATGGTGTTTGGGCTCATTTGGATGTGATGTCGGCGCATGGCATCGTGCCGGGCGGCTCGACTCGTAGCCAATTGTGGGTCCACGCATCCTTCGTGTGCTTACCGGATTCGACACCGAACAGGTTTCCGTTGATCCCGACCTGTGCAGTCAGATCCGTGATGATTCGCGAGCATGCGATCAGAGCGGACGAGCTCATGCGTGTGGCGCCCGTCGTCACGATGAGCTGCGCGAACGCATCGGCCTCCGATTTGATCGCGTTGCTGAGCAGGGCCGTCCCGAGCGGAGACTTGGCGAGCGCCTGATACACCTCGGGGCTCAAGTGCGCCTTCGCGAGCTTGTCGATCTGCGCGTCGATCGCGGCCGCGGCCGACGACTGGTCGATCAGCGGAAAGATCTTCTTGAGGCCAAGCGACAGCTCGAGCCGTGGCGCGGCGACGGCAATGACCATGCCAACGGGAGCGACGGCGCTCAGGCCCGAGTCCTCGACGATCTCCACGGTGCCTTCGCCCTCACTTGTGTCCTTCACTTCGCCGTTAATCCCGGTGATGCCGACTCCGCCGCTGTAGGCGAGCTTGTACGACCCCTTTGCAAGCTCGCCGCCGCCGGTGAGCTCCGGGTGCACGAGCAGCGCCGCACTGATCTCGAGAAACATCGGCAGGCCGCCGAGGTACTGCGCAAGTGGGATGCTGATCGCCGCGGGTAGCTTAATCCTATCTTCGGTCGTGTAGATACCGGGCGTGTTCTTAGCGACCTCCCAGGTGAAGGTCATCTCGACGTTCAAGTTTTTGATCGACATAGCCATCTTCGTCCCGCTGGCGATCTTGTTCAGGTCTTCCTTCAGGTTGAAGTTATTGATGTGGCCGTGCGCGCCGATGACCGCCTTGAAACCATCGCCGGCGTCCTTCTTCATGTCGAGATCGAGCTTCAGGCGGTCGCCGACTGGCGTGGCCTCCCACCCCGTGATCTTCCAGTCGCCGATGACGTACTTGCCGGCACCGAGGACGAGATTTCCGACCGCATCCCGCGACGCACCGGATGCCGCGTGGTCCGATGCACGCCCGGCGGCAACGTTCTCGGGGCTCACCGAGTGTTCCTGGGCGTACGCCGGAGTCGCGAGCAGATCCGACCACGAATGCCCATGATCCTGGTTGCGCGCCTGCAGCGTCCCGAACTTGATCGGGGCATCAACGTGGAAATCGCCCTCCTTGACCACGTCCGCGAGCGTCGCTTGGTCCGTGATGACGCGGATCTCCTCACCGCTGCGCTCGACGGCGAGCACTTTGCGCGCGATGAGGCCCTTGATGACGAGGACGTCGCCATCCTTGAGCGAGTTGATCTGAGAGCTGGACGTGTTGAATACGAGCCCGTGGCCGTTGCTGCTTTCGGCCACCAGCGCGTCGGCGCCATGCTTCTGCTCGACCAGATGCACGCTCGGCTGGTAGGTCACGTTGGCAGAACCGCTTCCGCCGGGCAACCGAGGCGGCGTGTACGAAAGATCGAGCCCGCCGCTGCCCGGCGCCAGGTGATTGCCTGCATCGTGGATCTCCGCGCCTTTAACCGTAGCCCGATCGGCAGAGGCTGCCTCGTCACGCGAAGCGGTTTTGCTGCAACTGGCCAGAAAGAGTGCTGGGAAGAGCGTGAGCGTGAGAGAGACCGCCCGCATACGCCCGATCACTTGACCAGCTCGGTTTCTGACCGCGCTTGCAGGCGCTCAGCCATTTGCCGTGGCAGGTCATGGTTCCCTGCGGCGCGGTATTTTCTTCGCTGAAACTGTCGCCGGTGAGGCTGCTTAGTCAGTGTCGCAACTCCTAACAAGACTGCGAATGTAATTCTCGACGGAAAGCGCATGTTTTCTGGCTCCTAAGAAGTTAACGAGTAGCTGCGATTGCGATAACCTAGCGCTTGGGGCTACGACTAATACCTGTCTGTGCATTCATGCGAACTCAACGTGGCTCTGTTAGCGTGCTTTCGGACACCGGCCTCAAGCGCACTCGTTTTCTGTCCCGCAGCCGGTCCCTCGAGGCGCAGGATCGCTCCGAAAATATTCGTCAATCGCACGCGAGTCCTGGTCGATGACTTTTGGCGGGTTTCCAAAAAAATTGCTCGTCTTTAGAGATACGTAGTCCAGGGGCAGTTTTGACATCTGTCCTAAAGAGTTTTTCATAGATGCTCGCCGTGCCTGCGGTTCCCCACAAATCAGGCGACAGTGTCCTTCGAGTCTAGAAGAGCCATTGCTATGGAGAGGGCAGCCCTCTTAGCAGCGCGCCAGGCTTATCCTCCGGGTGCGCTTCCGCATACCGTCGACTCAAGCGCGCTTCGTCAATAGTCGCAACCTCGCATGGGCCGAGTGTTCGTCCTTACGCCAAATGCTGCCCGCCCGAGTTTGCCAAAACGTGCAAAGAGTAGCCGCTTCCTGTGGATAACTTTTTAGGGTGCTTCTGGGACAATCGCCATTTTTCGCGTGGACTCCAACAGCATGGGCCACTGCGCCTTAAAATCCAGGGCACATTCACCGTAGAGGTTTGGGTGCCCAGCGCGGTTATCCGAGGACTCAAACTTAAAGAACTCACAACCGGAATGGTGGCCCGACATGGACCGGAATCATGGCCCGGCATGCTCCGGAACTGGTGGCCGGCATGAACCGGAATACGCAGGCCTCATTCACGCAGGACCGATCCGCTATGATCGGGGTCGTCAGCGTGATAAAAAAAATTATGATCAGCGGCGCACTCGCCTAGCTCACAAACGCCGTCATTGCCTACAACATGTTGAAACTGGATCGAGTGAGCGCCAGCCAACCGAAGAGCAACTTTTTGTTACCACCGAAGCGCAACGCCGACTTGAGGAAGAGGCTGCGCACAAGAGTCGCACCGCACGCCGCCAAACGGCTCGCCGGGGACACCTGGCCAAGCGGCCAAGAAGGCCCGAACGAGCACGCCGGTCGACTATAGTAAAGATCCGGTTCCCTACAGCGGCGAGGAATGGTAATGAAGTCTCGCCGCATTCCGACCCGAGAATCGACGAGCCGGATTGTACCGACGCCTCGCGCAGGGGCCATTGAACGTGATCGTTGGGTCGGCTATCCCGCAGGCAACGCCGGGCTTACCCGATTAGCCGAGCTTCACGCTACCCGGGCTCGTGTACGTATGCCTTGTCTGCTGATTTATGGAGTAAGCGGCGCTGGTAAGTCGATGCTGCTGGCCAAATTTCAGCGCGACCATGCACCCAAACAGGTAAAGCGCGTAGGTCTGCAGTCAATCATCGCCACGCAGATGCCGCCGGTACCAGTCATCCGAAGTCTGTACGGCGAAATCGTACGGTCCATCAACATAAATGCGAGGCCGTCACTTCGCTTGCACGAACTGGAGAATACGGCAATCGAGATGCTCACGCATGCCGCTCCTCGCATGCTGATAATCGACGAGATCCAACACCTGCTTTCATGCACGTCCCGTGAACGGCGGGCGGCACTCAACGCAATTAAATATCTTGGAAACCCACTACGAATGTCCATCGTCGCCGCTGGTACCCATGAGGCGCTGCATGTAATGCGCTTTGACCCGCAGATTGCAAGCCGGTTTGAGCAAATGGAACTTCCGATATGGACTGAATCCGAGGAACTGCGGCGTTTCGTGGCGGGGTATCTCGCGTTGCTGCCGCTAAAGAAAACGCCAAAGGCTATCGACAAGCGCTTTATAGAATACCTGCTCAAGCTCACGGATGGTGTCACCGGTCGAATCATTGACGTCTTGCGACGGGCAGCGACTCACTCGCTCACGCTTCGATCAAAGAGCATGGGCCTTGAGGAGCTGCAGCGTATCGGTGCAAAACTGCCGACCATCATCAATCAAAGGGCGTAAATTCCACTTTAGGACACGATTAAAACGAAAAAGGACAGATTTTAAGAAGAACTCACAAACTATGTACAGCTCATGATGCCGCTGCGGCCGCCCCTCACGATCATCAAGCTGTCTGACCATTTCGGACAGTACGTACTCACGCTCAAATGCGCCTGTGGTCATACGAAGACTGAGCAGCCGAGAACACTCGCGGCGCTCGCCGGATGGGATGCGCTTCTAGACGAGGTCATCAAACGAATGCGTTGTTCACGCTGCGGAAAACGAAAATGCAACGCCAGCGTCCGGCCGGTAACAAAGCGCGATGGATAGTATCGCTGTGCCGATAACGCCCTTTAATTGCGCAAAGACTAAGCGTCTTCGTGACTTTTCATCGGTACTCACTTCGCGGCTGCGACTCCGCAAACCATTCAAGAGCCGGCCTTCTCGCTAGAATATCCTGACTTCCTTCCAGCTCTGGCTTGCACATATAAACGGCCGCCCCGGGAATTACAGATTAATTAGATTGGTAGGTAAAAAATTTGCAAGCTGCTGGTGTCAGAGTTATCGCCACGGGCGTGCAGTGTCTACAATGCGACGCGATCGCGACCCTTTAGTTTCAACGTCGCCCTCGCCTCGTCAGGGGTCGCCGGTTCTAGACCGAGTTCTGCGAGGATGCGCACAATCTTTTTTACCTGCTCGGCGTTGCTCGAGGCGAGCTTCCCGCGCTCGATGAATAGGCTGTCCTCCAAACCGACTCGTACATTGCCTCCCAGCATTGCCGCCTGCGTGATGAGCGGCATCTGATGCTTGCCGGCCGCGAGAACCGACCATACGTAGTCCTCTCCAAAGAGGCGGTCTGCAGTTCGCCTCATGAAAATTACGTTGTCGGAATCCGCGCCGATCCCGCCAAGGATGCCAAACACGCTCTGGATAAAGAAGGGCGGCGTGGCGATTCCCTTGTCGACAAAATGAGCGAGGTTATATAAGTGGCCGATGTCGTAACACTCATGCTCAAAACGGGTTCCATGATCGGCGAGAAGACCGTAGTTGCGAGCGATGTCCGCAAATGTGTTGCGGAAGATGAACTTCTCACTATTGGCGATATAGGCCTGTTCCCAGGGGAACTTCCATTTTGCGATTTTTCCACCCATCCCGTGGAATGAGAAATTCATTGAGCCCATATTGAGTGAGCACATCTCCGGCGAGAATTGCAGGGCCGCGGCCAACCGTTCTTCAGGCGACATCTCAGGACTGCCGCCCGTCGTCAAGTTGATGATGGCGTCGGTTGCCTGGTGAATGGCTGGCAGGAACTGCTGGAAGATGGCCGGCTTTCCTGTGGGAGCCCCAGTTTCCGGATCGCGTGCATGAAGATGCAGGATCGCAGCGCCTGCCGCTGCAGCGTCGATCGACTGACGGGCGATGTCGGCGGGCGTATAGGGCAGCGCATCCGACAAGGTCGGAGTATGAATGGCTCCGGTGATGGCGCAAGTGATGATGACTTTGTTGCTCACGTAAGCCTCCCGTTGAGACTTGAGGTTTGGATGGATTCGGGACGCGTTTCCCGCAACGCGATGCACAGCAATACACCGATGGCCATCATCAGTATGGGGAGCCGTAGGATGTGCTCGATGCCAAAGTGCTCGGCAACTTCGCCGCCGAGCATCGGGGCGAGCCCGCCACCGAGCAACTCGCCGGTTGCAATCACCACGCCGGAGGCCGTTGCCATCAGGCGCGGCGGCACGGTCTCGATGGCGATCGGTCCCACCGTCATGGTGATCAGGGCATTGTTGAAGAAATGTACTGCAAACAAGCACAGAAACAGCAAATGGACTGTCGCTCCAATAAAACTTAAGAGAGTCAGGGACAGCAGCACACCAATGCTCGAAATCACCATCACCGGCCTTCGGCCAATGCGATCGGACAACGCCGACAGGAGGATCGTCCCGGCCATGGCGCCAAAGCCGATAGCCGACATCACTGTGCCCATCTGGCCGGTGTCGAGCTTCAGATGATTGACGAAATAGCTGGGCAGGAAGGCGCTGGTGGTTATGAGGCAGGTTAACCAGCACAACATTCCGGCCATCAGCAGCCGGATATTGCGGTAGCGCAAAACATCCTGCCAATCGGCAAAGCTGTTTCGCGGAGCGGTATCCATCTGATGCGGGGGAATGATGCGCCACGTCAGCCAGGCAACGATCAAACCGGGTATCAAAAACAGCAAAAAGATATAACGCCAATCAACCCCATGGTGCAGCAATGCGCCAATCAGAAGAGGTGACAAGCCCAAGCCAAACAGTACCAACATCGTCTGCTGCAAACCAACATTGCGACCGTGGCGCTCAGGCGGCGACAATTTTATGGTTGCTGCAATGCTGGCCGGCGTAAACGCACCATCGGCGAAGCCCATAATCAAACGAACGACTACCAGACCGGCAAGGCCGGCGGCCAAGCCGCTCGCACCAATCAACAAAGAAAAGGCGACCAGAGACACCACCAAGACGCGCCGCTGACCGATTCGGTCCGAGAGATTGCCCATGAACAGTGCCGCGATGCCCCACGCGATCGCCAGGGCGCCGGTGATCGTACCGATGTCGCCATAGCTTAAATTCAGATCCCGGGCGATGGTCGGGTACATGGTGGAGATGAGGAACCGGTCGATTCCGACCAGGCCGAATCCCAGCGACAGGATGAGCACACCGCGGACCTCGCGGGCGGTAACCGGCGACGCCCTGCTCACCCGGTCCTCTCCCGCTGCGCCCGCCGAAGGTGGTGCATTAGCCGAAGTCGTGTGGCAGCTATGTCGTCCGGTGTCCAAGTGCGAAATCCCTCTCCAGACTTGAAGCCGAGCCTCCCCGCGGCAACGTACTCCTCCAACAGCGCGTTCGGCCGATCATGCCGATCGAGTGCGGGAATCACGGTCCGGTGAATGTCGAGAGTTAAATCGAGCCCGACCAAGTCGGCATTCTCGAGAGGCCCCAATACCGGTAGTCGTAGGCCGAAACTGTTCTTGACGCAGTCATCAAGCGTCCTGGCATCGCAAATGCCTTCCGCCACCATGGCGATGGCCTCACGCCACAAGGCATGTTGCAGACGGTTGGCCACGAATCCCGGAAGGTCTTTTTTCACGTGCGCGGGCTTCTTGCCGATGGATTGGAGCATGGCCATGGTTGCCGCGATGGTGCTGTCCGAAGTGCCGATCGCCTGCACTACTTCCACCAGTGGAATGAGCATCGCCGGATTCCACCAGTGGGTGCCGACGATGCGATCTGCAGTCTCGAGTCCCGCAGCGATTCGGCCAATCTGAATGACGGAGGTGTTGCTCGCGAGAATGGCGGCCCGAGGCGCGCGCTTGACCAGTTCGGCGAAGATTTGTCGCTTCAACTCGAGCTTTTCGGGGACAGCCTCCGTGACGAACGAGGCCGCCGCGACCGCTGAGCCGAGATCGGAGGACGTATCGAGCCGATCCACCGTGTCCACATTGGCACCCGTTTGGGCTAAGCCCTCTCGTAGCCGCTCTAAGAGCGTCGATCTCACCGCATCGACAGATTCGACGATGCATACCCGGTGGCCGGCGACGGCAAACGCCTGGGCGATGCCGATGCCCATCAGGCCGCCGCCAATCACCACAATGCGTGGCGGGGCCATATTAACCTGCCGTGTATCCGCCATCGGCGTAAAGGATGTGTCCCGTGTGAAAATCCGACGCTCGTGAGCAAAGAAACAGTAAGGGTCCGGCCAGGTCCTCAGGATCGCCGAGCCGCCCGATCGGCACCCGCGCGAGGAAGCCAGCCCTGACGGCTTTCGCCTTGTCATCGTCAGCGAACATCCACGCTGTCAGCGGACTGCGAAACACGGTCGGTGCAATGGCATTGACCGTGATGCCAAATTTGCCCCACTCGCAACCCAGCGCCTTGGTCAAGCCATCGACCGCGGCTTTTGAGGTGCAATAGGCTGAATAGCCAGCCGGATGCCCGAGTTTTCCTCGAGCCGAGGAGGTAAAGACCACCTTGCCACCGCGCCCCTGGGCAATCATCTGCTTACCGACCGCTCGGGCGATCAGCCACGCGCCATCAACATTCGCAAGCATTACCTTTTGAAACCGCTCGGGGTTCATCTCGACGATCGGCGCGACATCGTTCATGCCCGAGGCCACAACCAGAATGTCAACGGCGCCGAACGCGGTGACTGCGCCCCTCACGATCGCGTTACAGTCAGTCTCGCTGTTGGGCCGCTTCGCGATCGCCGTCACCTCGACGTTGGCCGCGTCCAGCTCGCCCTTAAGTGTATTGAGCTCTGCGGCGTTGCCAGCCGCAATCGTCAGCCGGGCGCCCGACTTGCCAAGCGTCGCGCACACGACTTTGCCGAAGGCACCGGTTGCACCGACGATGATCGCTGATTTGCCGGCCACATTGAACAGTCCCGTTGGATCAATGCTGGGTAGCGTCACGCCGTGGCCTTCGGGGAGGGCATCACAACCAGCATTGTAGCCACGATGTTGCCGGCATTGCGGATCGCGCGCGCCTCGCCGGCCGGGATGAAACAGCTGTCAAGCTTTCCCAGCACGTGAGTAGCGCCATCGCCCAGGTCGATGGTGACCTCGCCGTCAAGGACGACATAGATCTTCCCCAATGCTCCGGCATCCATTTCCGCGCCTCCCCCGGGCAGAAAATGGCTCAGGCCGACCCAGGCAAAATCCGCTGCGCTAGCCTCCAGTCCCTGCAGCCGCAGCGAGCGCATGTCGAAATGTTTAGGCGCATCGTACCGCTGTGCGTCGGCCAGGCGCTTGACTTGCATGGGTCAGGTTCCTTTGCCGCTCTCGATACGGAACTTTCCGGTCGGGTCAATTATGGCAACCAGCCGCACGATGCAACCGTCGCCCTTTTTCCAGCGCCACGGGAATGCCGCAAATGTCACCCGCTTGCCCGTAACCTTATCTATGTCGCCGCCGATATTTTCAAAGCCGCAGATGCCGGCGGATAATATCGCGTTGTGGCAGGGCTCCCATTCTGGAAAGTCCTCGATCACTTTGCGCCCGTGCAGCTTCTCGTACTCCTCGTTGATCCTTGGCAGTAGACCTAAGTGCCCACCGGGACCATGCGGACCGATGGCGGTCCCAAGCGGATGATCGAGTGCCTGCGTGTCGGAACCGACCATTTTTACCTTCCTCTTGACGAACCACTCGCCGGCTTCTTTGTAGAATCCGGGCGAGTAGCCGTAGTAGTGCTGATTGTCGCCATAGTACTTATGCCAGCCGGTATTCACGATCGCGATATCACCTTCCCGGATCTCGGGCCGAGCGTTCTCGAGATCAGCCGCAGTGATCACTTCCCACTTCTTCTTCGGGATGGAGACCACAACGCCAGTGCCGAAGAAATATGGCAACGGAACTTCATCCATGAACGGCGTGCCCGGCACGACGTGAGCCGGCGCATCGATGTGGGTGCCGGAATGCATGACCGTCGTGATTTTCTGAGTCAGCACGCCGGACCTCGACATGCCGTGCAAACGCTCGATCTTCACGTCCTCGAAATAGGGCCAACACGGTTGTCCAAGGCCCCAAGGGTGGCTCAGATCATAAAACTCAAGGCCCATCTTGTTCAGCAAGTTGGACTCTTCGAACTTGCATAGCTCTTCGTTGCGCCAGTCGCCGTCCTGCCAGCCAGCCATGTCGTGCTCCTGTATCGTATTGTGAGTTTGCTGTACCGGATTACGGTATGCTTCGATCAACAGCCAGTCAAGAGAGAAACGAGGCATGAAGTCAGCGGAACGCTCCGGCGTTCAAGTGATCGCCCGCGCCGCATCAATTCTGCGCTCGCTCGAGTCAGAGCCGGATGGTTTGAGTTTGGGCGAGCTTGCCAAGCGCATTAGCCTGCCACGCTCGACTGTTCAGCGCATCGTCGCGGCGCTGGGACAGGAGAGATTGTTAGTGTCCGCTTCGCTGCAAGCCCGGGTAAAATTGGGGCCCGCGCTGGTGGCGCTGGGTGCCGCAGCCGATGTGGGGACGGAAAGAATCGCGCGGTCGATCATGCAGGGGTTGTCCGATCGGGCGGATGAAACCGTGGATTTATCTATCTTGAAGGCGGACAGCGCCGTTTTTGTTGCACAGATCCAAGGCACCCAGCGTCTGGTGGCGGTGTCCGCGGTCGGTAGAGCCTTTCCGTTGCACTGTACTGCGAACGGAAAGGCGCTCCTCGCGCTTCTGGGGCCCGAACGCAGCGGAAGCCTGTTGATGGGCCGCTTAAAGCGCTACACCAAAGCCACCAAGACCGACCGGTCCGCGCTCGAGGCCGAAATCCGCGATATCGCCAGGACCGGTCTGGCGTATGACATGGAGGAGCACAGCGTCGGAATCTGCGCCATCGGTGCCGCCTTCCGCGACTCGCTGGGTCGCGAGTTCTCGCTGTCGATACCCGTCCCCGCCTCTCGATTCGCCGACAAACGCCAGCAGTTATCAAAGTTTCTGATCAAGTCGCGGGCTGAGCTCGTGCAGCGCTGTTGATATTTCGCGTCCGAAACACCCGCTAACATAGGAGTGTGCTTTCAATCCGCCTCCTGGAGCGTTCCCGATGAGCTCATTGAACATCGATCCTCGCTATCTCGCTAATCTGCTCAGTATTGCGAAGCATGGCTCTTTCAATCGCGCGGCGGCCGCACGCGGTATGTCCCAGCCGGCGCTGTCAAACAGCATCGCGCAACTTGAAAGACGCCTCGGGGTGCTAGTTCTCGATCGGAGCCGCAGCGGATCGCAACTCAACGAATTCGGCAAAATCCTGGTGCGCACCGCCGCGGTCATCGACGCCGTCCTGCAGCAGGCCATCGATGAAGTGAGGCTGAAACGCATGGGTGTGGAGGGGCCGCTACTGGTTGGCGTGGTCCCTTCCTTGGCCATCAAATTTATGCCCGATGTGATGGCCGCGCTCTTGAAACAACACGCTAGCCTATCTATCACCCTGGTCGAAGGCCTAGATGACCACCTGCTACCGGCACTGCTGTCGGGGGAATTGGACTTGGTGGTGGGGCCTCTGGCAGGAATTTTTCCCGCTCCGCCGGAAATCATCGAGGACGTGTTGTTCGAAGACCCGTTCAGCATCGGCGTCGGCCCGCACCATCCGCTGCGCAACCGCCGCTCCTTGACGCTTGCCGAACTGCGCGATGCTCCTTGGATCCTTCCACTCGCCTCCAACAGTTACCGGCGTCATATCGAGGCGCTATTCATGACCGAAGGCATTCCTTGGCCAGATAACTGCGTGCACACGAGCAGCTTGTCGCTGGTGGAGTCGATTCTTGCGCAGAGCGATCGTGTGACCATGATCACCCAAATGCAGGCCACCATGCAAAACACATGGAGCATTCGATCGATTCCGTTGAAGGGTGGCGGCAAACGCATCATTGGCATCAAATGGCGCAAAGCCGGAGCCTTGTCGGCTCTTGCGGCTCGCTTCGTGCAGATCGCGCACGAGGTGGCGCGTTCCGGCACGCTGGTCGGGAAGTCATCGAGAGCCAAACGCGAGCCCGTGGCGCGGTCATAAGCTGGCGCTATAACCCATATACTTTTGCTCATTTGACTGCAATCTTCCCAACGCCGACTCTAAACAGCATGAACGATGGTTTTTCCACGCAAAAATCGCCCGCGCGCGTCGTTAACGCCGTATCACTCGGCGAGCTGCAGCGGCGCTGGGCTGCGGTTCGGCGTGAAATGAAAAGCCGGGAGATCGATGCGCTAGTGATCCAAAATTCGAGCGATTGGGTGGGTGGCTACATCCGCTGGTTCAGCAACCAGCCGGCGACCAATGGCTATTCGAGCAGTGTCATATTTCCGATCGATGGCGGCATGTCCTTTATCGATCAGGGACCCTTCGATGGATGCCGCAGCACCGGGGAGAGGGAAGCCCAATCCACCGGTATTGCCCGCCGTCTGACAACGCCCAGTTATCCGTCCGTGCGCTATACAGGCAGCTATGACGCCAAGCTTGCCGCAAGCGAGCTTACGCGGCTCGGGGCCAAGCGAGTTGCTCTCGTCGCGCCCGGCGCCATGTACCACTCATTCGGGCAACACCTGGCGGACTCATTGGCGGGAATTGACATCGTCGACGCGACGGATTTCATCGATCGCATCAAAGCCGTCAAGAGCCCTGAGGAGCGCGAGTGCATTCGTCAGGTGGCGGCCATGCAGGATGAGGTCATTGCGCGGGTCCGGGAATTTGTGCGGCCCGGCCTGAAAGATTTTGAGATCGCCGCCTATGCGCAATATGTCGGGCAGCAACTGGGAAGCGAACAAGGCATTTTTCTCTGTTCGTCGGCTCCTCTAGGCCAAGCAGCGAGCTTTCGCCCGCGATCCTGGCAAGGCCGTACCCTGCAACACGGCGATGTCTATTCTCTCTTGGTAGAAAACAACGGCGCTGGGGGCTATTACACCGAACTGTCCCGGATGTTCGTGCTGGGAAAAATTCCTCAGGAACTCAAAGATGCCCACCGGTCGGTGATCGAAGCGCAGCGCTTCGCGCTCTCGCTGCTCAAGCCCGGAGCATCGTCCGCGGACATTTTTGCCCAACATAACGAGTATCTACGCCACAATGGAATCCCTGAAGAACGCCGACTCAGCGTACATGGCATGGGATACGACATGGTGGAACGGCCGCTGATTCGACAGGATGAGGACATGGTCATCGAGGAACACATGGCCATCGTCTGCCATCCCGGCATCCTCAATGAGCGGATGTTTGTGCACAACACTGACATCTATCTCATCGAAGCGCATGGGCCCTCAGAGTGCCTGCATCGGACGCCCAAGGAGATCTTCGAGATCGTCTAGCACCGCCACACCGCCACGTTATAAACCCAGCTTATAGCCTAGCTCGTTTATGCGATTGGACACTCTGTTCCAGCCGACCGATCCTGACGCATCTGGCGGGTAATGCGAGGGACATGGTGATTGCCAAGGTCATCTACATAGGGACTCAAGAAGCGGACGCGCACGCCTTCGAGGATCTCGCTGCGCGGGATTTCCCCGCGCT
>JANYAD010000077.1 GCA_025355165.1 Gammaproteobacteria bacterium
CAGCTTCAGGGTCACGCCGAGTCGCAATTCATCGGAAATGGACCCGGTGGTCAGCGCATGAAGAGCAATCTCCCAACGCTCCAGATTGGGTGTCCAACGAAGTGAAGCTAAGTGGGCGCGCGCCACGCGCTCCAACCAAACCGTCTGCCAAATACCCGTCGTTCGAGGGTACCAAATGGCATGGGGCTCCAATCGCCAGTCCTGCTTGCCACGAGGTTTTTCCAAATCAAAAGGGTCATCAAGCACGCGAACGGTCACGCATTGCTCTTCTCCCTCACGCAGTGCATAAGTGATATCCGCGCTAAAGGGCGTATGCCCGCCCTCGTGTTCCGCTACAAGCTCCCCGTTCGCCCACACCTGTGCCTGATAATCCACGGCACCGAAATGGAGGAAAGTATGCTCAGCCGGACGGCCGTGCGCATCCAATCGTGCAGGGGCCAGCGTGAAAACTCTTTGATACCAGCATGAACGATGGAAACCTGTGTCATGAATTCCGCTCCGTTTGCTTTCCGGTGCAAATGGGACTTCGATCCTGAGCGGCCACTCAGATATATCCCCTGGAACTCGATATCGCGCTTCATCGTCATAAAGAAAGCGCCACATGCCGTTCAACGAAATCCAATCCTCGCGACGAAGTTGCGGACGTGGATAACCGTATTGATTCAGGACTAGAGCCATACGCCATTGTGCTCCTATGGTGGGAGACCTCAGCCGGAAGGGCAGACTAAACCCGGTAGGGAGATGCCCACAGCGACACCTTGGGCGAGGCCGGGGCGCGATAGCAGCAAGGATAGGTCGGATGTAAACTGATGCTCATTTATTGGTAGAGCAGCCCCTGTTAAGATCCGAGGTTTTTGCTCGTAAGTGACTAAGCGCCAGTCCCCCGCAACAAGAATCCCGTCGCCCGCAGCCCCAAGATGCTGCATTTTGTGGTCACATCGGTTCGTTCCGGATGGTGCACCTGGCTTCTCGCCTCAAGCCTGTTGCTGAAAGATCCGGATGAACGCCGTTATCGCGTGCAGATGCAACGGATGTTTTCGCAAGCCTTGCGCGAATTCGCTCCTGCTGCGGCGCTCCGAAATGCCCGGGGGAGAGAACTCCGTCAAAAACTGCACTGATGGCCACGACTATAGAGACCCCCGCGGAACGGGGCATCCTTGCGTTCCCAGCTCACTTCAGCACCGAACTCACTATCGGATTGGCTTCTGTCGATTACCGCACGATCTACTTCGGCTCTTGCACACTGGCGCCACGCGCTTTTACACGCGCTTGAAGTGTTTCGTTGATCTTCCACTCGGTAGCGGCCGGGAACTTCTTGAGATTTTCGAGCGAACGCAATGGTCGCCGCACAATCTCTCCGCCGCAATTGGGGCACCACAGATTTAATTCCTTCTCGGCGCAGTCATGGCAATAGGTGCACTCGAAGGAGCAAATCATGGCTTCTCGCGAGTCACCAGGCAAATCACGTCCGCAACACTCGCAGTTCTGTCGCATCTTTAACATGTAAGCCGCTCCGTTCGAGGCACTTTCACTCCTCCCCATGGCCGAGCGTATGTTTCAGGCGCCGATCAAATGAATCGAATCATACGGCTTCTCGCCAACGACCCAACTGTCGTGACCCGGCGGGATCGAGAACACATCCCCGGCCTGCATTTCAATCATGCGCCCGTCGTCCATCGCTGCGATCGCGCATCCGGCGATCACAAACCCGATGTGCCCGACCGAGCAGGAGTTAGTTCGAACCGACCCCAGGACCCACATCGGCCGACCACTTCCAGCCTGGATGATAGGTGGCGCGTCCAAGCGTCATTCCGACGCGCAGCAACTCGAACTTCCCCTTCGGAAAACGGCGGACCTCATGGGAGGCATCAAACTTCAAGAGAAGTAACTCCGATAAAGTCATGCATCCTATTTTGATCATTTGCCCGCACTTGCGAAAGGGCGTGTACCCCTCCTTTTGGGCCACTCCTATGCCATTAAAACACGTCGCTTTTCTAACTTTCGATGGCGTGCTTGCGCTCGATATTGCCGGCCCCGCCGAAGTGCTATCCATGGCGGGCCGATCTGCACCAAAAGGCACTGGCTACAGAATCCACTATCTGTCCTTGCAAGGAGGGATGGTCAAAACCAGGTCAGGAATCAATCTTCAAACAATTGCCGTGTCGGACCCCTTGCCGAAGCTCGACACCATCATCGTGGCCGGGGGGCAGGGAGCGGAAACATGTTCCAGCCATGATCCACTGGTGCGGTGGGTCGCCGATCGTTCTTCGAGAGTGCGACGAATGTGCAGCGTCTGTACGGGGGCTTTTGTATTAGCCGCCGCCGGACTTCTCAACGGACGTCGCGCCGTCACACACTGGAATTCGGGCGCGGAGTTCTCTCGCAGATACCCGCAGGTCGAACTCGATTTGAAACCTATATACATTCACGATCATGGGATCTGGACCTCTGCCGGGGTCACCGCAGGCATCGACCTCGCGCTTGCGCTGGTGGAGGACGACTACGGACGAGCATCGACTTTAGCCATTGCCAAACAACTGGTGGTATTTTTGCACCGTCCGGGCGGTCAAGCACAATTCAGTAGCGCCTTATCGGCACAAAGCCTAGCGATGCAAACCCCGAAGCGCAGATTCGCCGAACTGCATACGTGGATGGTAGACCATTTAGCCTCCGACCTATCGGTGGACGCCTTAGCGCATCGAGCCCGCATGACTAGGCGCTCGTTTACGCGTGCATACCGCGCGATCATGGGATTGACGCCCGCGCGTGCTGTTGAGCAACTTCGTCTCGAAGCGGCGCGGCGCGGCTTAGAGCGGGGCAATGCCTCGGTTAAGCAGATTGCGGCATCCTGCGGTTTTGGGGATGAAGAACGATTCAGGCGGGCATTTTTGCGCAACTTGGGAGTTGCGCCAATCCAATACCGCGACCGGTTCGCCGCGGCAACAGTCAGCGGCTGAGCACGATGCGCTGGCCCATGCGTGGCAACGGTTCTGTCGGGTCATGCCATCAGAACTGCGAAGGCCTGTCGCTTCCTGGAGCGCATAGGTGTCGTAAAGCCGGGAGCGGACCTGTGATGTGCGCGGAATAATCCAAACTTGCGCCGCAGCGAACTTCTTTACAAAAGCCGCGATAGAACGGACTGGGTATCCAGGATCGTTGCAAACTCCCCGCTCAGACTCGTCAAAGCAGTATCGTGCATCGCCTCTGCCGTGTGGTAGCGACCCTGCGGGCTCCACCGCTCGAAAGTCGCCGTCGCATCGGAGACTACGCAGGTTTCAAATCCGAAGTTTCCCGCCATTCGCGCCGTCGTAGAAATGCAGTGGTCAGTGGTAATTCCGATAATAACATTGCTGGTAATTCCTGTTTCCCGTAGTCTTGCCTGTAGAATTGTGCCGATAAATGCACTATTCACGGCCTTTTGAATGATTGGCTCGCCCGGCAAGGGCTGCGCTTCTTTTTTGAATTCTGCCCCTTGAGCATTAAAAAGTCCCTCAGGTGAGTTCGAGCGGTGCTGCACGTGGATGAGGGGACGTGAGGTATCGCGCCATGCTGCGATCAACTTTGCAATATTGGACTCGGCCGAGAAATTATTGCGCTTCCCCCATATAGGATTAATAAAGGCCTGTTGCACATCGATGACGAGCAGCGCGGCACTTGAGGGAACTGACTTCATGGATGATCTGGCAGAATGGCAAGCAGCGGGTACATTTTCGACGGTGCAAATCTAGCAGCTCCAGAGTTGGCTTATGTACCCCTGACCCCACCTTTTGGGCCGTGGGTATCTCTTTGCTGGCCATGCGAATTTTTGCAAGAATGCAGCGTGTCTTCAATGGACTCTAGGAAATTCTTGGCAAGAGGTTAGACGACAACGTCGTCTAATCCTGGAGCAAATCCGCAGTGCACCGTCACTGTAATTCGAGGTTACATGAATAGCTCTGCGAGTCTGCGGGCCGGAGCAGGCGAGCGTCTTCATCGCCTTCTCGGTGTCGAAATACCTATCGTTCAAGCTCCGATTGGAAGCTTGGCATCGCCCGAGTTAGCAGCGCAAGTCAGTAACGCCGGCGGTCTTGGATCCCTGGCACTGACATGGACAAATCCCCTAGGGGCGGCGGCACTGATCGCAAATTTCAGGCGCAGAAGCGCGCGACCCCTTTGCGCGAATTTTGTCCTGGCGTTCGAGCCGGTTGGCCTAAACAACGTACTAGAGGCAGGTGTTCCCGTAATCAGTTTTTCCTGGGGCCTTCCCGGGCCACTGGTTAAACGAGTCCGCTCCTTCGGCGCGCTGGTGGGCGTCCAGGTTGGCAGCGCAGAAGGTGCAAAGCGCGCCCTTGAAGAAGGCTGCGATTTCCTTATCGCCCAAGGAGTAGAAGCGGGCGGGCACGTACAATCTTCAACTGCACTACCAGAGTTGCTGCCTATGATTGTCGAATTAGCCCAACACACTCCCGTCTATGCGTGTTGCCTCACGTAATTTTCTTACCATTTGCCTCACGCGGTTCATTACTTTCTCCAGAGCATTCTGAGTAACAACTCACGTCTTCGGTTAAGCCACCCATTTCGATGATCAGTCGTTGCACGGCATCACGTCGCCAGATCTTCATTCGGCGTTGAACCGTGCGTAGATGACCCACATCGTAACGCCCGGGATATCGGATCATGAACGTTGCCAGGAGTTCGTGCGAGGTTTGGTCAGGATCCGCATCTAAGCTTACAAGCATTTCGGCCCAGATAGCTTCAAGTGGATCAGGCCGACGACGAGTACGCGGTTTGGACGACTGTCGGTATCGCAGTCGCCCGATCTCGACTCCTCGGGACCGTGCGTCTTCACGCCAAAGTCGAACCCGATTACGGAAGGTCATGAGCTGACCGCGGTGCCAGCGGCCCGGATATTGGGCCCGTAGTTCGTCGAACAACTCAGAAGCGTTCGTGTTCGGTCTCCCTTCAAGCCGGCGGCACACGAGTGGCCAGATCAGTGTGAACGCATGCTGTCTTCGGATGTGCCGTCTGGCAAAAGCCTGCCGCCGGATGTCACACTGTCTTTCGATTTCCGGATCAAGCTGCGGCATGGTCGGCTTAGCCTCGGCGACCTTTGGTTTTGCGGTTATAGACGCTACGCTCGGCGGCCGCGGAAGCTCTACTTGACGTGCAGTGCCGCTGTCATGACGGACAACGCTTTGTATCTGTCGCAGATAGCGCGGCTTTGATTCCGTGCGGTGAGTCGGGCGGATTTCTCCGGCTCGCCAGGCACCGCAAAGGGAGGCCAAAAACTCGGCAAGGTTCGGTGGTTGAGTCGGCGCATCGATTTTCTCACCATCCGCCAGAACCACAAGGTGGCTCTGCATCGCACGCACCTCTTCAAGAAGCTGCAACGGATCGAGCGCGATCTCTACTTCACGCAGCTTGCGCTTGATGGGCTCGCCCAAAGTCTCGGCCTGCAGCAGTCGCGCGCACGGGGTCTCGGGTGGATGATAGCGCTTGGTCACCTGCGCCCCTTGCCTATGTTTCTCCGCGAGTTTGAACGATGGTTGAAAGAAGTTGACGAAGAGTCTAGACGCTCCGTAAAGCCTCGCGAGCGCCTGTGCGGCGGCAATGCCCTCGAAGCGGCGATAACCGAGCAGTTTGCGAACGACAGAACCGTTCTTCTGCTCGATCCAAGCCTGATCGTTTTTCCGATAAGGTCTCGAGCGCGTCAACTCAATGCCATTCCCGAGGCAATACTGGATCATCGTTTCGTTCAAGAACTCACCACCGTTGTCGACGTCCAACGCTCGGAGGTGGAAGGGTAGTCCGAGGCGGATGCGATCGAGCGTCTCCACCAGCAGCGTGCTTTCGCGCACAATTAACGGTGCACATTCAGTCCAGCCGCTGGCGATATCGGTCAGCACCAGGCTGTGGACATAGCTTCCGCGGTTCACATCCCCGCAGTGGGCGACCAGATCCATTTCCATGCAGCCCGCCGGCGGATCGTTCCAGTCCGCAAAAGTCCTTACTCGCACTCGGCGACGGATTTCTGGTACCACGCGACGTCTTTTCTTTCCGCGCGTCGCCTGACGCGCCACTCGCAGAAGTCGGTCGATCGTCGCGGCACTCATCGCCAACACTTTCGATCGGATAGCTTCTTCGAGTTTTAGATGGCCGTGCCGCTCAAGCGATGGCAGCAGGATTCGCAAAAGCGGCTTCAGTCTCTTCCCGCAGAGCCGATCCGAGGCCTCCCACAACACAATCAGCGCTTGTTTCGCCGCTTCGTCATACAGCGTGGGTCGCACTCGCCCACGCCGTTCCGACGCGATTGGCTCCGCGGAATTCAACAAATGAATCGCATACTTCGGATGATAGCAGCTGACCGCGACGAACTCGCCTAGGATTCGCTTCTTTGCTCTGCTCGATGCTGCCTGGTAACGTTGCCGCAACGAGCTCGCTAGTTCAGTTCTCGCCTCGCGCGTCAGCATCTTTTCCATCGTAACCTCCCATGTTGAGTGAGGCCCAATAGTTACATTTCGAGTGAGGCAACGAAATCGTTTAGTAAGGCTTCAGATGAGGCAATGCGGACAGCGCAACTCCACCAACTCGTCCAGCGCCCTGACGATGCGCGCCGAGGACAGGCTAGTGTCGATCTCGATGCGCAGCGCTTAGCAGTTATAATGATCCAGCACGTTGAAGGTGCGAAAGCGCCGGCCCGACCACAATGCGTCCGACATAAAGTCGATCGACCAGACTTCATTGGCAGCCCCTGGTACCACAAGCGGGTTTTTAATGCGCGCCGGCAGCCATCGCCTTCCCTTGCGCTTCAAGTTCATTCCGAGCGCCTTGTAGATCCGATATAGCCGGTGTTTGCCGAAGCCTTGCCGCCGCACCACTGGATAAAGTTTGTCGAACCCGTGGCGCTGATTCTCGGCAATGTAGGCTTGGATCGCTTCGATCTCCGGGCCATCATCGCGCTGCATTGATGGCGCGTAATACGCCGAGCGAGCCAGACGCGCAGCACGGCAGGCCTCGCGAACACTTAAGCCGTGATCAATGACCGACATCCACCAGCTCGGCGCGCCGAACTAGCGTTACAGCTTTTTTCAACAGCATCCTGCAACGCCTGATGCGTGAGCGACAGATCCGCATACATCCGCTTTAGGCGGCTGTTCTTAATCTCCAAATCCTTCAGTCGCCGCAGCTGCGACACATCCATGCCAACAAATTAGGCCTTCCATTTGTAGTACGTCGCATCGCTCATGCCATGCTTGCGGCACAGATCAGCCACTTCGCGCCTGCATCTCCTTCCCTGATGATCGAGATGATCTTCTCTTCGCTGAACTTCGATTTCTTCACAAGAGCTCTCCTATGTGGAAAACTCTACTCCCCGATGGTCCTGTCTGTCAGGTGGTTACTGATCTCCCATTCGGATTTTGGGATTGCCAGTAATTCGCGTTCTGACGATGAGAGCTTTACGGAATCGGTCGCGATAGCCGCTCGTCGCTTGGAGCGCCGGATAACTTTGCGCTTTTCCTTCGCTGTCATACGGACACTAGTTTTAATTACTGAGCAGTATTGCGTGACAGGATTGACCAGCTGCGCGATTTTACTTGTTTCGCGACTGTCAGGACAACGGGGCGTAACTATCGGAATCTAGAAAAGAATCCGAGCGTTCCTTCCGGACATGAGATACGGAAAACATGACAGCCATTCGGGTGATCCACATTTGTTTTCTGTTCCATTGCCCTCCAGACCCCATCTTGCACCACACAGGAAAACTCAAGCCAGAAGACGGGAACAACGCAGGCCATTGTTCCCGTCAAACCTGACTACAGCAGACAGATAAAACTAAGCCTTGCCACCGCCCCTATTCCGTGCCTTCTTCGGCTGAAGGTAAGCGCGTCCATTCACGGGTCACCAGTACTCCGGGCGTGACGAGAACTGAGGGTGTCTTCTGGGCGTCTCGGATCGCAGTTGCGTGCAACTGCCCATTCCTCGCGTAGGCATGAACGATGACGAAATCATCCATCTGGGTGGTGACGACGCCAGTCGACGATGTGAGAACGCGGGTAAACACACCGGTGCCATTGCAGTTGAGCGTGGTGATGCTGCCCTTCTGTGTGCCGGTGATGACCGTCCGGGCACCGGTTGTTGAACCCGCTACAGGTTCATTAAGAATATAGGTTCCCGTCAGATTCCCTTCGCCGTCGAGTTGCCTAACTCCGTACGCGATTGCGATGCCACCCTCATAATAGCCTGTGACTGCATATGTGCCTTTGAGGCTGGCGAGGGTGAAACACGGCGTGTCGGCCTTCGCGGCAGAGACGCACAGAAGGGTAAAGACGAATATCGCCGTCAAGATAGACAAACTGTTACTGCTACGCATGTGTGTTGCTCCTGTTTAGTTCTTTTATCGAGCTTCAAGATCGAAGTCCTGCTCGCGATTATGCCGCAGATCCCGTTGCAAGCACATGTCAGGAAGGATGATCGGTAACGCCGCCGGTGCCGCAAATCTTTCTTGCCCTTAGGGGAGCATCGGGTGACCGCCATCAAAACCCTCAGACCACGATTACACCGCCTAAAACGTCGGCCGGTCCTTTTTTACGGAATATAGTGTTGTAGATGGTTAACGGTTCTTAGGACGGTCAAGGGGGGAGATGCCGGGGTGAACGCTGCAATGGGTGTCCTTAAGGCAAAAGAGAACACGATGAAGGAAAACTCACAACCGGCATCATCATGTCGTATCCGAGCGCCGATGAATTGGACCGCATTCATTGGCATTGTCCCATATGTAACGACAACGGATTCATCAGCGGTTGGCAAGACACGCTCTGGGACGGGTTGGCGGTAAACGAAAAAGCTCATTAGCCGACGTCAATTACGCGGTTCCCTGATCGCTTACGCACCACCGGGTAGGGGCCCGCAGCGACGGGGATTCCCGTGAATGACCCGGCCTCGGCCGGGTCATTCGTATGTGGAATAAAAGAGCCCTAGCAAATACAACCGAATAATTGCCGGCGACAGTGCCTTGAAATTTTCCTTGTTCGCTACCAACCCGGCGAAATGTCAAAGCGAAGGATCTGACCCGCTCCCGCAGGGGCAGCGCCGAGATTCGATACGTACAATCTATGGTCAGGTCCAAACGTCATGCCGGTCGGCACAGCCAGATTTGTGACGACGTCCTCAATTGCTCCCGAATGCAGCACTCGGACCACCTTTCCCAATCCGGGAGTCGGAAAACCCGCGCCATCAGACAGCTCAAGCACATACAGCAGGCCGTCTGGACCAAAATCGACTGCGACCACGGTTGTAAAGCCCGCCTTCGAACTCACAATGCGATGGCCGCGCGCGGGTTGCAATCCCGGCGGCAGATCATCGAAATCGTCGCGGTCGGATTTGGAGATGGTCAGAATCCGCGCCCACTGCGGATCGATGGGAAACAAATTGAGGTTACCGACAAACAAGGATCCATCCCGAGCGGCAATCGAGGTTGGAACGATGTGGCCCTCTGAGGCGGAAATATCGATCACCTGTCTTATCTCACCATCCTGCGTCACCGAGATCACTTGCCCGTGATTAGGTTCCACCGTCAGCAACTTACCGTCGTGCGCAATGACACTATAGAGCGTGCCATCAGGCTCAAAGTCATCCGCGCTTGTGTACTTGGCTGGATGAGTCTTGAGCCATGCGCCGATGTCGGCGATCAGATGCCAACTTCCATTCTTGAGGTCCACCTTGGCAATGCCGGTGGAGTCCTTATGATCCGGATTGCCATGTGAGCAGCCGCCGCCGGCTACCAGCGCATACAGATCACCATCTAAAAACACGACATCCGCGACCCCGATCGTGCCTCCTACGGGGCTAGTAGTTGAAGGAAATTTGGAGGCAACGGTAGTGCGCGTTCCGTTGGAGCTGATTTTGGAAATTCGAGCGGTCAGTCCGCCGCTCCAAGGACCTGGACCCGCCGGAGGTCCGGGAACTTGGGTGCACTGACCCGCCGTACTGTTCGTGCCTCCGGTGCCTGCCTCCGCGACATAAAGATTACCGTCCGGACCAAACCTTAGTCCTCGAGGTCCTTCCAGACCTGAGGCGAGGATAAATGGTGTGGGCTCTATAGTTGCTTGCGCCATCGACGGTACGGGAGCAAAACTCCCTACCGTTCCGGCGACTAACAGCGAAAATGATCCAATGAGTTTCATCCTAGTTCCCCTTGGTTGGTGGTTCTGCGCTGCTCCCAGCATCGGCTTCGACTGGTGAGAATCTTAACATGCTCTTCATTGATGGCCTCCATCCGCAAAGTGATCCAGGAATTTTCATTGCTGTCTCCTTGTATGGTCGTTCAATGAGAGATTTGCAGCAAAATATTCATCCTTTGCTCACATAAGTTTATCGCTTCAGTGAGGAACCCAAACATCGCCGGCCATTTGGGTATGTCGAGATGGTGTTTCAGAAAAAATTGTCTGGTGGTTCATGAAAAGACACTGGGTGCTGCATCGCTAATCGCCCCACTATCATTGCGATTCCCGGATCTCCCAAAGGCCAAGCTTACGACCGTTTCAAGTTGCCCTCTTCTTCGATCGTGCGTCTCTATGACGTATAGCGCCAAGTATGGTCTCCGTACATAGTCAATTCCCAACGCTGAGCGGCGTTGGGTTACTAAGACACGCAATCAGTTCGCTGCGCGAGCGAATACCGTATTTGCGAAAGATGGCCTGAACTTGGTTGGCGACTGTGCGTGCGCTCGTAGCACGGCGCTGCGCAATGTCGTGATTTGTAGATCCGGCGATCAGCAATGCCGTGACCTCACGCTCGGCGGAAGTCAAACTGGCGAGCTTGGTCTCGTTCAATCGGGGGGCGGTGCCCATCAGTAAGGTATCTTCGCCTACGACAATTTCGGCCAACTGGGCGCGCAGACCGTGGGGCGCGAAGAACGCAATCAACTCGACCCGGGATCTCAGACCAAGCTTAGCTTGAGCCCGACGTAGGCTGTTCTCCACCGAGGCGGCTGGCGCACCCAGCAGATATCCAATCTCCTTGGCTGAACGGCCCTGTCCGGCATGTTCAACCACTTGCCGCTCGCGCAATGACAGTCCTCGAGGATCAAGAGAGCGAAGGTCGTTGCGCACCGCCACAACGAAACGGCGTTGATCGCTGTCAAAATGGTCCACCAGGGACCAGCGGCCGCGAATCAACGCCTCCCACGCCTCTAGTGCCTTATCGGCATTGAGGCGGCCGCTGGCGCTGCGCGCCTTGTCGGCCTTTCGCACCGCGGTGCGCAGCAACTCGCGCGCGCTCTTGCTGGTCGCAGCCTCCCGAGCATGGCAAAGCTTTCCGCCGCCATCGAAGATCGCCTCGATCGGTTTCGCATCGAGGCTTGCAAGTTCGCGTGCCATTGCGCGCAGGCGCAATCCGGCACCCATATGGGCGGCGCAGCGCGTCCAGCGCCGGCGCTCCGCTTGCGTGCTGTTGCGCACAGTGTCGAGCACAAGCGTGAGCCCGAGGCCGCGTCCGGTACCGCTATGGGCAACGATGCGTAGGACGTCCGCTACAACGTCGGTATTAGTTTTTTTGAACGTTTCCTTGTCGTTAACGCGGTGGAAGATAAGTTCGCTGACCGTGCCGACCGGCGCGCTGCCACTGCCATACGCCTGATTGAGTCCTGCCGGAGACACGACCGCCAAGCTGGCGCGAAGGTGGTTTTCGATCTCGCGGGGGCCACGGATGGTCACGTCCCTTAGGGCGAAGTCCGTCGCGCTCAGGCCGAAGGTGAATGCCGCGGAACTCTGACCGCTCCAATGCTCACGCGCAACGCAGTCGAGCAAGTGGTTCAGCCAGGTAAGATCGTCGCCATCCAGCGAATATCCGGCCTCGACCACTGCGATCCAATCCCCACGCCTCAGTCCTGATTTTCGAATCACCGGCAGGTGCTCCAAGACGCTGGGTTTGCCAGGGTTTCCCTTTAAGGCGCCTTGTATTCTACGTCGGAACCGCGAGGGTTTGGGTGAGAACCACCCCAAAATCGCCGATCCGGGCCCGCAATTGACGAGCCATGCGCAGACACTATTTGACCGAAGGACTACCATCGCACCCGATGGATCGACTTATAGAAATCTGTCTAATGTCGATGAAGCTTCTTCCGCGAATAAGTGCTGTCCAGAGCGGCAAGGAGCCTGCGACCTTTAGCGCTCAGTTCGAAATCCGGCCGCGCCATTTCCGATCTTCCCACGTTGATTTTCTCCGCATGTTGCAGCGGCATGCGCGGTGATTTCTAGCCGCCGGCCTGCGAAATCGCAGCGAGATCGATATCAAGCGCCACCAAGTCCTGAGTCGCGCCGACGCGTGTCGAGTGCCTACTGATCCCCGCAACGCATCGCGCTGGCATCCCGATCCACTGCGCCACTGTCGGGCGGCCGCATAGGCGGTGAGCCATCACTCCAGGATAACGACCTGCGGGACTTTTTTCTCGACCCGTTCGGACCAAAGTAACGGGCTACACAACCGACAGCGGGCGGGTCCCTAGTCCTCATTGCACACGATCCGTCGCCAAGCGACCCGACAACATCGTTTCAAAAGTGGCGGGATCGACCGGCTTGACCATCAACAGGTTGAAGCCAGCTCCTTCCGCCCTGAGCTTGTCGTCCGCTTGTCCCCAGCCAGTTAGCGCCACGATCGTCATGTCTCGACCCCAGGGTTGCTCACGGATGCGGCGGCACGCCTCGTGTCCGTCGAGGCGCGGCATACCGATGTCCATGAAAATGATGTCAGGGCGGAACGCTTCAGCCGTTACTACCGCCTCGAGCCCGTCTCGCGCGATCCGCGTTTCGTTTCCCATCATTTCCAGCAGCGTTGCCATGCTTTCTGCCGCGTCGCTGTTGTCATCCACCACCAGAATCCGGCGTGGGACGGGAGCACCGGTGACAATGGCATCGTACTCGATCTCCTCGCTCGCGGCGGAGGGCAGCACCGGCAGGCGCACCAGAAACTGGCTGCCGTGATCCTGTCCATCACTTTTTGCATCGATGCTTCCACCATGCAATTCCACCAGCTGTTTGACGATGCTCAGCCCAATGCCGAGGCCGCCTTGAGATCTGTCCAGCTTGCGGTCCACCTGCGTGAAAATCTCGAACACGTGGGACAGCATCGGGGCTGGGATGCCGATGCCATTGTCCTCGACGGTTACGATCACGTCGCTGCCCTTTAGCTCCGCCGCGATCCGAATCCGCCCCTGATGGTTCGTGTATTTGGCCGCGTTGATCAGGAGGTTGCCAAATACCTGGGCCAGCCGCGTGCGATCGGCGTCCAATTCAATGGGCGCGGGCGGTAGGTCGATCACAAGCTCATGCTGGTGCTCGTCAATGTGAGGACGGCTGATATCGATGGCATCTTGAATGGCCTCGGCTAATCGCAACCTGGTGGGCTGCAACACGATCTTCCCCTGCGTGATGCGCGAGAGATCCAGAAGGTCGTCGACCAGTCGAGTCAGCTGTCCGACCTGCCGCTCCATCATGCTGCGGATCTTTTCCACCAACATGCTATCTTTCCCCGCGAGCTTCATGATGTGCAGCCCGCTGCGGAACGGGGCCAGCGGATTTCGCAACTCGTGGGCGAGGGTTGCCAGGAATTCGTCCTTTCTTCGATCCGCTTCACGCAACTTCTCCTCACTGACGCGCAGTGCGGCTTCGGCCCGAGCACGTTCGACCGCTGCCCAAGTGCGCTCGGCGGTTTCGTTGAGGAGCGCCAAATCCTGATCGCTCCAATTGCGCGGTGTAGCCGTGTGTAGGCAAAGCATGGCCACCAATGAACCGCCCTTGACCAGCGGAACGGCTGCCGCGGCGGCGATATGCAGTGCCTCGTTCGCGGCGCGCTCCTGGGGGAGGTAGCGCTTTTCGGTGCCGACGTCACGGACGACGAGCGGCCGCCCGGCGCGGAAGTCCTCGATGATCCAGGGACCGTAAGCGTCCATGGGGAACGACACTTGGGGCAACGGCTCGACCCCATTTTCATAGCCGCGCGCTACGATCCAGCTGCCGCCCCCGCTTTCGGCATAGAAGGCCCGGGCGACGCCGAGATGCGAACCCAGCAGCCGTGCCGCCGCGGTCTTGATTTCAGCAGCGTCGGCAAGCGGGCGCAGGGCGTCGCTTAATTTCAAAAGAAACGCCTGCTGTTCCTGATTATTCCGATCCGCCTCTTCAGCGAGGTGTTGCTCGGTTACCCGGGTAACCTGATGGATGATGGCGCTGATTGCACCCGACGCGTCGAGCAAAGGCGCATTGATCGCCAGCCACCAATGCGGCTCGAACCCACCGCCGGGAGTCACGATGTCGTACCGCACACGGGGCATCGCGTCAACCCGTCGCGATGTCAGGACGCGGTCCAGGGAGAGTGCGAGCGCATCCGATCCGTGTTCGCCCGGGCGGTCCGGATCATCGGTGAAGGCGTCGAACAGCCGGCGTCCTATCAGACCCTCGCGAGTGGTCATGGTGGCGATCAGATAGGCGTCGTTGGCTGCGGTAATGGTGAAGTCCGGCGCGTTTGGCGCCAGAACCATGAAGGGCACGGGCGAGCACGCGAACAACGCCTGAAACCGCTCCTCACTGTCGCGTAGCGCTACTTCGCCTTGCTTCCGCTCGGTGATATCCACAAATGTGAGCACAACACCGCCGATGTGATCTTCGCCGGTGCGGTAAGGCAGCGCCCGCGCCAGCAGGGAACGGCGATCGTCCCTCAGCTCGCGTTCGATCGGGACAAGCGTCCTCAGTACCTGCTGCGCGTCCGCGATGATCTCGGGGTAATCAATGCGCTGTTTCATATCAGTGATCGGTCGGCCGGCATCGCTCGGAATGAGGTTGAACAGTGGGGCCGCTGCGGGAGTGAAGCGCATGATCTGCAAATCGCGCCCCAGAAAGATAGTTGCTATCTGCGTGGCGTTTATCAGGTTGTGCAGGTCGGAATTGGCGCTCGCCAGTTCCTCCGCGCGGCCTTTGTATTCCGCGTTGACCGTGTTGAGTTCCTCATTCACGCTCTGGAGCTCTTCGCGGCCGCTCTCCAGCTCTTCGCCAGCGCTGCGCAGTTCCTCGTTGAGGGCCTGCAGTTCCTCATTGCTGGCCTTGAGTTCTTCGGTGGATGTCTCATGCTGCTCCACCGTGTTGAGCAGATGGGACTTGGCCCGCGCGAGCTCGCGCTCGAGCTGCTCCATCGCAACCGGCTCCAGCGTGCCGCGCGAGGGCTGGACCTCGGCGCTCTCCAGCACGGTCGGCACCTGCTCGGTGAAGAGGACCAGCAGATACCCTGGTGCCACTTCGCCCGCGGGCGAGACGCGCAGGTCCACAGCCTTTGGGCCGCTCGATAAGTCCACCACTCGACGCAAAACATTCACAGGCTCGCCGGTTTCCTCTGCGCGCAGCAGCGCCGCCCGTAAATCTAACCGGAGCATCGGGTGGACCAGCCGCAACAGATTGCGCGTCGGTTCTCCCTCGGGAATCTGTAGAAAGCGGTTCGCATTTTCCGACACATGCACGATCTCATGAGCTGTGTCGATTACCAGGGAAGCTGGCCCGAACCGCCCCAGGAGCTTGTAGTGAACAGCATCGGCCGGTGTAACGTCGGCGCCCTGCTCGACGTCGCGGAGCTTCGCCGGGGCATGCGCGCGCAAGGCGCTACGCGGCAAAGTGGCATCCGCGGTCTTCAGTCGTTCGTGGTGTTCGAGCACGCGCTGAATCGCGCCCTCACCGCCGCTGATGGGCAAAGGCATTCCGGATTTGGTGACTGTCTGATGCCGGTACAGGCGGTGATTTTTGTCCAGCGGCTAATACAGCGGACTCTCCTCGGGCACCGTCTCGGAGCTACCAGGAAAAGTATGCCGTCCGGCTTCAAGGCAAAGTGAAAGATTTCCAGAGCACGTGTCTGCGCGTCCCGGCTTAAGTAGATGAGCAGGTTCCGGCAGGAGATGAGGTCCATGCGGGAAAACGGCGCGTCCTTGAGCAAATCGTGGGAGGCGAAAAGCACCAGCTCGCGCATCTCCCGTCGCACGCGATAGCCATTGGGCTCCTCGATGAAAAAACGTCGCAGCCGCGCCTCGCTCACATCCGCGGCGATCGATTTCGGGTAGAAAGCCGTCCGGGCGGTCTGGATCGCTTCTTCGTCCAAGTCGCAACCGAACACTTGTATCTCCGCCGGCGAGTCCACTTTCCGCGCGTGCTCCTGCAAGAGCATCGCTATGGAGTAAACTTCTTCCCCGGTGGCGCAGGCAGCGCACCAGACCCGCACCGTGTCTCCCGGCTGTTTGTTCCGGAACAATTGCGGGATGAAGTTCTCAACGGCTTCGAAGGCCTCGCGATCGCGAAAGAAGTTGGTGACGGAGATAAGCATATCCTGCAGCAGCGCCGCCGCCTCGCCGGGGTTGGTCCGCAGGTAGCTCAGGTATCCAGCAAGGTCCTGCGTTGCGCTAACCTGCATGCGGCGCGATATGCGGCGGAGGATGGTAGCTCGCTTGTAATAGGAAAAATCCCTACCAGTGCGCAGGCGCAAGAAGGTGAGCACCTCGCGCAGCAGCACCTCGTACTGATCGAGCGCCTGGTCGGCAGGTTTGGCTGGCTGCGGCCCCTCCTCGGGCGGTAGGCGCAGGCGCGCCGCATTCTGCTGATAGGCATGAACGCGCAAAGGCATGTCAGCTGCGGGCAGTATCCCAGTCCACCATCCCGGTTTGAATGGCAGAAGTCGGCATGCCGGTGTGCTCCGCCTCGGCGGGATCCTGAGCAATTGTCAGCCCACCGCGCTCCTTGATCCGTTTCAAACCCACCGCGCCGTCGCCATCCGCGCCTTATCTGCTGATTGTTTTCGATAACGTGAATCCGTGAATTCGCACCATAAAAATTGAAAACTTCCGAGATCTCGCGCACATCTTCGATGTCCGGAAGGTGGCGAAATACGCCTTATGACAAAGGAGTAGTGTCGTGCTGCGCGGATTCAAATTTCAGGTTGTGCTGCCGGTGGCCGCTGTGGCGCTGATCATGGTCAGCATTGCTGCTATCGGGTTTTCCTTTTGGGCAATGCGGCATGAAGAATCTTCGGTGCGACGGCAGGTAGCCGATAACGTCACCTCGGTGCGCGGCGTGTTCGTCACGACCTACACCCTGATGGACGAGCGTGTGCACCTCGGCATGGCGCTCCTTAAAGAACAGATTCTGGTGCGCGGTGGTGCCGAGAAAGGTGCGCCAGTGAATGTTGCGGGAAAATCGGTCAGCGACATCGTCCTCGGCAATCGAGGACAGGCCGGCAACTTTGACATCGTCGATTATGTGACGCGTATCAATAAGGGTACTGCGACGCTATTCTCCAAGGACGGTGAACGTTTCGTGCGTATCGCCACCAATGTCCTGAAAGACGATGGCAGCCGGGCCGTGGGTACTGAACTCAATCAAACCACCAGGGCTTATGCCGCTTTGAACAAAACCCAGCCGTTCTACGGTGTGGTGGATATCTTGGGTACCCCGTATATCACCGGCTATGAACCGCTCATTTCAAAGAGCGGCGATTACATCGGTATCACCTATGTGGGCTACAAAGCGGAGCTGCCCGTGCTCAGTCAGGCGCTGGAGCAGTCGCGCGTGCTGAACAGCGGCTTTGTTGCGGTAATCGACAGCAACACAGTGAGGTATGCCCCATCGTGGATCACTAAAGAACAAGTCCAAGAGCACATCGAGAATAAAGACGGCTCATGGGTGATTGACCGCGCGCCGCTGCCGGAGTGGGGCTTGACCATCGTTTCAGCGTATCCGCTGGCCGAACTGCATTCGGTGGGTAGGAACATCGCTTACGGCGTTGCGCTGGCCGGTTTGGTCATCGGCGCCGCCATTTCCATCGCCCTGTTCTTCTTACTGGACTGGAAGGTGCTGAAATTGCTGGGCGGCGAGCCCCTCGTGGCAGCACAGTACATGAAGAAAATCGCCGCCGGCGACTTGGCGGTGGACATCGGCGTTTCCGGCGAGCATTCGGACAGCCTGATGTCATCACTCAAGCTCATGCAAATGAAACTTAAGAATCTACTCTCAGCAGTCAGTGGAGCTGCTTCCGAAGTGAGCGAACAATCGCGTAAGTTCGAAATCAGCAGCGCTACCTTTACTCGCAGCCGCGATGAGGCCTCGGCCCAGGAATTGTTGCGCCAGACCAAGGGGTTTGGCCGCACGCTGTCGTTGCTGGAAAAGTCGATCGCGCGATTCAAGCTGTAGCCTGCTGAGCCCCGCGCAGTCGCGTCATTTTAAGCAGCCGTTTCGTTGATCTCGCGCACGCAGGCGAGGAGTAACGGAAGCTTGTCGCGGTGCCGGTTCAGTGTCTCGGTGCGGATCAAGTTCAATGCTTTCTGCAAGGCGGGCACATCGCCCGCATGATTGACTCCATCGACGAATGCCTGTCCCTGCACACCAAACTCATTCAAACAAAATTCTGTCAGCGCGAAGCGCGCTTGAGCGAGCGAGATCGCACCCTCAAGGCGTGGGGGCTCGATGCCTGGCGCACCGGTTGCCGGCTTCTTAGCGCGATCGGGTTGGGCCGCAGACGGCCGACTCGCCGGCGGGACTTTTGCCTCAACGGGATGCGGCGGCGGTTTCGCTGCGGCAGCTTTGGATTCCGGATGCGATCGGGCCGCGGACGGCGCGGCTGCCGCAGTGCCGGGCGTTGCGCTCGCTTCCTCGGTTTCATTGATTTCACGAACGCACGCGATCAGCGCGGGCCGGCGGTGCGGGCATAACTCGTCCACATCCGAGCGGACGGCATTGACTACTTCCTGGAGGCTAAAGACATTGTTGCACAGGCTGATCGCATCAACTAAATGCTGATTTTCCGAGTCGAAATTGTCCATACAGAAATTCGACAGCGCGAAACGCGCCTGGCTGACCGCCACGCCCAGTTTCAAATGCAGGTCATCTCGCCCCAGATAACTTCCGGTCTCCGATACGCCTGGACGCGACGTGCTCCCATCATCCGTGACAATCGCCACGCTCTTGTTGCGCACCAGTCGGTGCAGGCATTCGGTCACGGCATTGTGGGGAAACATGGAGCGCTGCAATACCATGTCGGTGGTGCTGGCGCCCTGCTCGATCAACGTCAGGATGTTCTTGGCAGTGACGTCGAACTGATGGGTGCCCTGGTGAAGTTCCTGCGCCCCTTTCGGCGTCAGGATCAATATTTCCTTGCGTAACTTCATGGCTGCACCGGTGCTAGACCGCGTTTGACAAAGCCCAGGTACTCACTCCCTGAGCGCCACCAATATAGTCGGAACAAATTGAAATGACACGAGTTTATGAGGACGCGGGTCTCTCAATGCGACCACCCCCATGCCGACTGGATCCAAAAGCCGCGGTTGGCGCACCCTAGGTGCCTGGCTCGTCCCAACGCCCGTAAGGCCTTATACTTCATGCTTCAATTATTGACATAGTGGTATAAGTAGACATGAAGCGAATTGTCTGCATGGGCGGCGGGCCCGCCGGTGTGTATTCCGCGATCCTTTTCAAGAAAGCGCTGCCCAACGCCAGCGTCGAAGTATTCGAGCGCAATCGCCCGGACGACACCTTCGGCTGGGGCGTGGTGTTCTCCGACAAGACCATGGGTAATTTCTTGGAGGCCGATGCACCTTCGCACGCGCGCATCGCCGAGGAGTTTTATCACTGGGACGACATCGATGTGCACTTCAAGGGTCAGATCATCCGCTCGGGTGGCCATGGTTTCGCCGGTATTTCCCGCCGTCTGCTGCTCGGCATTCTTCAGAAGCGCGCTGCCTCATTGGGCGTCAAGCAAACCTTTACACGGGAGCTGGAGGACACCCAGGAGTTCGATGACGCGGATTTGGTGGTCATCGCCGAAGGCGCCAACAGCAAGGCGCGGAGCCGGCAGGCGGAGAAATTCGATCCTCACATCGATGTCCGCAAGTGCCGCTTCATCTGGTTAGGCACGACGCAGAAATTCAGCGCCTTCACCTTTGCCTTCGAGAAAACCGAATTCGGCTGGTTCCAAATACACGCCTATCAGTTCAGTCGGGATCTCTCCACCGTGATCGTCGAGACCCGGGAGGAGACCTGGGCGGCGCACGGCCTGGACCAAGCCGACGTCAACCAGTCCATCGCCTTTTGCGAGAAGTTGTTTGCCGCGTATCTTGGAAATTCGCCGCTCTTATCCAACGCTCGGCATTTGCGCGGTTCGGCGTGGCTCAACTTCAATCGCATAGTGTGCGGCCATTGGCATGACGGCAATCGCGTGCTCATCGGCGATGCGGCGCACACCGCTCATTTCTCCATCGGCTCGGGCACCAAGCTGGCCATGGAGGATGCCATTGCCCTGGTACAGCATGTAAGCCACGCGACGGATGTACCGAGCGGCTTGGAGTCCTACCAGACCGAGCGCAGTGTGGAGGCGCAAAAGCTGCAAAATGCGGCGCGCAACCGCATGGAATGGTTCGAGAATGTGGCTCGATACGAAAGCATGGAGCCGCTGCAATTTGCCTATAGCTTGTTGACGGGAAGCCAGCGCATCGGCCATGCAAACCTTAAAGTGCGCGACTCGGTATTCATCGACAAGATCGAGTTCAATTTGGCGCAAACGCACGGCATCGCCCAGCGGCCGCCCATGTTCCTGCCGTTTCAGTTGCGAGGCATGCACCTCATGAATCGCGTGGTGGTGGCGCCCATGGACCAGTACCGGGCGCTCGAGGGTATGCCCAATGATTGGCACCTCGTGCATTACGGAGCGCGCGCCACCGGCGGGGCGGGACTCTTATATACGGAAATGACCTGCACCTCGGCGGATGCGCGCATTTCAGAGGGCTGCACGGGCTTGTGGAACGAGGCCCAGGGTGCCGCATGGCGGCGCATCGTTGATTTCGTGCATGGGGAATCGCCGACGCGCTTTTGCCTGCAGTTGGGACACGCGGGGCGGAAAGGCTCTACCCAGCTCGGGTGGCAGCAAGCGGATCATCCCCTGGCGCAGGGCAACTGGCCGGTATTGGCGCCCTCGCCCATTCCCTACCTGCCGGGGGTCAGCCAGGTGCCCCGAGAAATGACCGGGGCCGACATGCAAGCGGTGAAGGACGATTTCGTGCGCTCCGTGATGCTCGGTGCCGCCGCAGGATTCGACATGCTCGAGCTGCACATGGCGCACGGTTACTTACTGGCGAGTTTCCTCTCCCCTCTGACCAACGTGCGCAGCGATGAGTACGGGGGTGCGGTGGAAAACCGCTTGAAGTTTCCCTTGCAAGTCTTGCGGGCGGCGCGCGCCGCATGGCCGCAAGACAAGCCCTTGAGCGTGCGCCTGTCCGCGTGCGACTGGGCCGAAGGGGGCCTGAGCGAGTCGGATGCGATCGCCATCGCGCGCGCCATGGCCGGTGCCGGCGCCGATATTCTTCACATATCGAGCGGCCAAACCGTGTCGACACAGAAGCCGGTATATGGCCGCATGTGGCAAGCACCGCTTTCCGACATGGTGCGCAATCTCGCCGGCGTTCCCACCATTGCCGTGGGCAATATTTCGGATGCAGATCAGATCAATTCCATCATCGCCGCGGGCCGGGCCGATTTGTGCGCGATTGCGCGCCCGCATCTGGCGCATGCTTCGTGGACCTTGGATCAAGCGGCGAAACAAGGCTTTACCGAACAATGGTGGCCGGATCCGTATCGCTCCGCCAAGGCGCAACTCGAGCGTGCGGCGGAACGCGCCGTGACCGGCGGGAGCGTATGATTAATCACGGTTCGTTGCAGGGCCGGCACGCGCTCGTCACCGGCGGTGGGCGTGGTATCGGCGCCAGTATCGTGCGCTCCTTGGTCGGGCTCGGCGCGAAAGTCAGTATGCTCGGACGCACCGCAGCCACGCTCGAAGCACTGGCGGCGGAATTACGAGCCTCCGGTGCGATGACCTTTTGCGCCACGGCCGACATCGCCCAACGCGAGTCGGTGGACGCGGCCTTTGCCGCCGCGCGGGCCGCGCTCGGTCCCATCCAGATCCTGGTGAACAATGCCGGCCAGGCCATCAGCGCTTCCATCACCAAGCGCGACGATGCGCTGTGGGATCGCTTGCTCGCCATCAATCTGACGGGCACTTACTATTGCATGCAAGCGGCCTTGCCCGACATGCTTCAAGGCGGCTTCGGCCGAATCATCAATATCGCCAGTACCGCCGGGCTCACTGGATATCCGTACGTCGCGGCCTATTGTGCCGCGAAACATGGCGTGGTCGGATTGACCCGTGCCGTCGCGAGGGAAGTGGCGACGCGCAACATCACCGTCAATGCGGTATGCCCTGGCTACACGGATACCGACTTGGTGCGGGAAGCGGCCGGAAAGATTTCGGCGGTGACGGGGCGAAAATTAGAGGATGCGCTGCAGGCGATGACCAAGTCGAACCCCCAAGGCAGGCTGGTTCGGCCCGATGAAGTTGCCAACGCCGTCGCCTGGCTGTGCATGCCGGGCAGCGAATCGGTCACCGGTCAGAGCATCGTGATAGCCGGCGGAGAATTGATGTGAGTGCGGTGGGCTTGGACACCCGGCTGACCGATGAACATCATGAGTCGCTGCGCCTGTGGCTGCGCTTGCTCACCTGCACGCACTTGATCGAAACGCAAGTGCGCAAGGGTTTGGCCGCACAGTTCAAGACCACGCTGCCCCGATTTGATCTCATGGCACAGCTCGAGCGGACGCCCGAGGGCTTGCAGATGGGCGAGTTGTCGCGGCGCATGTTGGTGACCGGCGGCAATGTGACCGGCATCGTCGATCAACTGGAGCGCTCGGGGTTGATCGTCCGCACCGAAGATCCGGCCGATCGGCGCGCTTACTTGGTCAAACTGACGAAGGAAGGGCGGCGCCTGTTCGCTCAGATGGCGACGGAACATGAATCCTGGATCGTGAAACTACTCTCCGGCATTCCGAAGCGCGAGCAGCGCACCTTGCAGGAATCGCTGGCGCGATTACGGTCCCAATTGACGCGGATACCATCATGAATGAGACCCTGTCCAATTATCAAGCCCGGCATTTCTTATGGAACGTCGAGCACGGCGTCGGCTCGGTCACCTTGAATCGGCCCGACAGAAAAAATCCGCTCACCTTCGAGAGCTATGCGGAACTGCGCGATCTCATGCGTCGGCTGCCC
>JANYAD010000121.1 GCA_025355165.1 Gammaproteobacteria bacterium
TATAAACGGCGCGCTTTTCTACTACGATTACACAAACCTGCAAGCCTTTGGCCTAGTCGGCAACGAGTTCCGGATTTTCAACATCGCGAAGAGCCGTGTTGAGGGAGTTGAGCTGGAGAGCAGTTGGCTGCCATTCTCTGGATTCAAGTGGGATCTCGGGCTGGGACTACTCAATACCAAGGTCCTCGAATCCGACGTACTCGCTCAGCAGCCGTCGGGTGTATATGGCAGCATCGTCGGCCATCGTCTCGGCAACGCACCCAAAATCGAGCTCGACTCGCAGATGAATTATCATTGGGCTGTGAGCGAGACGTTGAAAGCTACAGTTGTGCTCGACGCCAACTACCGTGGCGACACGTTCTACTATGTCCAGGGTGACCCGCGGCAACATATTGGTGGTTATGGTCTTCTAAACCCGAGCGTCGCGCTCAGCGATCCGCAGGACATGTGGAAAGTCTCGGTCTGGGCAAAGAACGCGCTTAACAAACAATACTTCCGTGAGATTTTCAACGACGGTGGCTCGGTGATTGGATTTCCGGCGGCACCGCGTCAGATTGGTGCAACATTCAGCTACCGCTGGCACTGACTCAATGTAGTGAGGGCAGCATAAGACTTTCCACATGGCCAGGCTGATACCGCAAAAGGAAAGGGCAATCGATAGCACGGCAGCGCTGATGGCACTGCTTCTAGTCGGTACCGTTACCGAAGCGATGTTCTTGCTGCTTCCTTCGTTCGTCGGCGCGCTGGGCGACGTCCTGCATCTGTCGACGACCCGCACTGGTCTACTCGCGTCAGCGGACCTGAGCGGAATCGCTTTGATGACTGCCACGGCGCCCTGGTGGCTTAGGCGCGTATCGTGGCGACCCACGGTGCTCGCGTCGCTTGCCGCGTTTCTGCTGACCAACATGGTGTGCTTCGCCGTTCATTCGTTCTGGCCACTGCTGTGTCTTCGGCTTCTTGCAGGTCTCACCGCCGGTGTCGCCTACCCCATAGCGCTCGCCGGCGTCCTCGATACCAGACGTGCCGATCGAAATACTGGGCTTTTGATCTCATTGCAGGTCATATTCGGCGCCGCCGGGGTGTACGCCATCGATGCTGTGCGACTGGCCTGGCGTCTCGATGCTTTTTACGTCTTTCTTTCGGGTTGGCTCCTCATCACATTTCTCGTCAGCGCCCGGTGGTACCCGGCGGATCCGAGTGATCGACCGCCCAATGGGCCGATGGCGTGGCGCAGTCTGGTAGGTCGCGGCAGCTTGGTCGTCGCCGGCACCGGACTCTACTTCCTCATGATCGGTGCGGTATGGGGCTATCTCGAAGGCATCGCCCGCGAAGCGGGCATGTCGCTCGAGCAAACGGGTACGGCGCTGAGCGTGGGGCTCGTCGTTAGCCTTCTGGGCTCCGGCGCCGCGGCTTGGCTCGGGTTGCGGTTCGGACGCGCGCGACCGTTGATATTAAGTGCAGTGGTGCAGGTGATCTCGCTCGGGCTGCTGACTCGCTTAAGTCACTACGCTGATCCCGTCACTGCGTTCTTCGTAATCAATGCAGTGTTCCAGATCATGTGGAGCTATATAGTTCCCTACTTCATTATCATCTTCAACGATGTCGACGCGTCGGGGCGCTTTGTGGCTGTATACGGCACGGCTAGCCACTTGACGCTCGCAGTTGGGCCTTATGTGGGCGGGTTGCTCATTGCCAATCGACCCTACTCGCCGCTATTGTGGTTCGGGATCATCGCGGTCAGCGCCTGCTATGTTTGTTTCCTCGCGGCGATAGGGTTGGATCGCGCTGCGCGCGGGACGTCGGAAATCATCGCGCCGGAACAAGCCATTATCCACGCCAAGCGCCCTGCGTGAGGGCGACCTGAGAAGCTGCACTGGCAGCGAGGAAAGCACCGAGATGGATAAAGCCAAACTTCAGGCCTTGCGGGCGCGCTACATCGACGGCGACGCATTCGACGCCACGGACTCGGTGTTGAGCCGCGCCGCTGAGCAGGTCCAAACGCCGGATGGACGCCGCCGCGCACCCTATGCGGGCCTTCCCACCTTCCTCGATCTGCCGGGCACAAGCGATGTTGACGGCCTTGATGTGGCCGTCATTGGTGTGCCGATGGACTTGGGCGTATCGAACCGGCCGGGTGCGCGGTTCGGGCCGCGCGCAGTGCGCGGCATCGAGCGTATCGGCCCCTATCACCCGGTTTTCAAGACGGTGCCGATGGCGCGCGCGCGCGCTGCAGACGTGGGCGATGTGCCGTTTCGCAGCCGCTTCAGTCTGGAGCAATCGCTCGAGGATATCGAGCGCTATTACACTGCGCTGCACGCTCGCAATGTGCGCCCACTATCGGTGGGCGGCGACCATTCGATCACCTATCCGATCTTAAAAGCGCTGGGGCGGAACACGCCGGTCGGCCTAGTGCACATCGACGCGCATTGCGACACCATGGGTGCGTTCGACGGTTCGAAATTTCACCACGGTGGTCC
>JANYAD010000254.1 GCA_025355165.1 Gammaproteobacteria bacterium
TGCCGGGTTGAGTCCCAAGACCATTGGGGAGTCCCACACGTTCTCAATCCTCGATGCTGGCGCGACGGTGGCTCGAAACGTAACGTTGGTGTCGGCCGACGTGACCATGACCCCCGTGCAAAATGTCCACACGCTCACCGCGCCCAACGGCAGCCTCGTCGGCTATATGCTGTTCAACGATCATCTGGCCACTGCCGAAGGCGAATTGGTGACCGCGTTTTCTCAACTGCAAAGCGCCGGCGTGCACGACCTGGTGCTGGATATCCGCTATAACGGCGGCGGCTACTTGGACATCGCGAGTGAAGTCGCCTACATGATCGCCGGGCAGAGCGCCACGGCCGGACAGACCTTCGAACTCTCGCAGTTCAACAGCAAACATCCGACTACCAATCCGGTGACCGGCGCCGCGCTGACTCCCCTCGGATTTCATGCCACCACCCAAGGATTCTCCACCACCGCAGGTCAAGCGCTGCCGACCTTGAACTTGACCCGCGTGTTTGTACTCACGACCGCCAACACTTGTTCGGCGAGTGAATCCATCATCAATAGCCTGCGTGGCGTGAATTTGCAGGTGATCCAGATCGGATCGACGACCTGCGGCAAACCCTACGGATTCTATCCACCCGATAATTGCGGCGTCACTTATTTCTCGATTGAGTTCCAGGGCATCAACGCGCAAGGCTTCGGCAACTATCCCGACGGGTTCACGCCGCAAAACAGCGTTGCCGCCCAAGGCGTGCTGTTACCCGGCTGCTCAGTAACCGATGATTTCAGCCACGCGCTTGGCGACGGTTCCGAAGGTCTTCTTGCCTCTGCTCTGAGCTACCAGTCGAACGGCACCTGCCCAGTTCCGCCGAGCGGCACACTCGGCCCCGCCGTGATCTCCGCGGGATATGTTCCGCCCGTCGCCAACGGCGTCACCATCAAATCCTTGTGGCAGCAGAACCGCATGGGGCGTCCGCCGAGCGCCCGGTGATGCGACGCCTTTAACAGCACCGTTATTTTCCGGCATCACCCGTGCCCTTGACATGAAGTCCTTGAAGAAAATCGAGCGCGAGGGCCGTATGACCCTCCTCGGAGCCGCTCCTCCAATGCACCGTCAATGCGCGCGGATTCGGAATGGTCGGAACAAAGAAGCTGCCGGTACGCGTTTCGCCAGGGGCCAGGGATAAGGGCAGCGGCAAGCGGCGACGATCGAATTCTTTGTGCATTTCTTTTTTGTTATGCATGTTGATGCCGAACACCGTCGCACCGTAAATCGGCAGCGCAACGGCCGTAATCGTGGCTGCCGCCGCGGCGCCGGCCGAGCCCACGCCCGCGCTCGCCACCACCCCGGGTTCTGCGGCGCTGACAATTACCCTGGGGGCGGCCATGCGCGCAAAGGCAATGCCGGCGTCTTGGTAGCGCTTCTCCAATGTCTTACTTTCCTTTTCGAGCGCCCAGGGGTCATCGCCGGCGAAGTGCGGCGTGTCAGCGTAGTCCGTCACCGCAGCCGACGTGAGCTCGAGCGCTTGATCGCCCTGGTTATGCAGCATCACCACATATTCGTCCCACAGTGCCGCGCGCTTCCACGATCCGGGGGCACCGTCGCTGATCTGCGTATAGAGGGAGGCATCGAGGACTGCGGGTGGGAATTTGACGTTGAGGGCCTTTGCCGCAGGAGTACTCTTGTCGGCCTTTTTGTATTTCTGTGCAACGCAGCCGCTCGAAATACACAAGCCCAGTGCGGCGAGCGCCCATGCCCCGCTTTGGAAAAACTTCCGTGCCATCTCGTTGTTTTTCCTCAATGTTTAGCGATGTAGAATTGCTTGAGCGATTCTTATCGCAAACCGGGGCGCAGCGCTATCGGAAATGGCCGCGAAATAGGCTGCGAACGAGCGCCGGCCGCATGGCGTGCGTATGCTAAACCCTTATGCGCGAGTCGCTGCTACCGAGGAGGAGGTGATGGGCGAACATCGTTGTTATTGTTGGCCTCTGCTGATGATTTTTGGCAGCGTATCGAGTTGGGGCGCGAGCCCGACGCCCGGAGCCGGCGGTGAGTTTACGCTTAAGTACGGCGGCTACTGGGTCTCGACCCATTTTACGATAGACAACGACACGCACGCCGTCATATCCCCGCCTGCTTCGGCGCAGCCCGGGGATCTTTTGTCGATACGTCCACGGCGCCTCAACAACGATGAGTATCTTGTTTTGCAGAAGTGCAACGCCATGGACTGTTCACGCGCTCAAGTGGTGCGCGCCTGGAATGCCTTGGGATACATGGGACCGTATCCCGTCACTTCCAACAAAATACCGATCGAGTCGGGTGTCAGGTATCTGCTCTGGATGCAGCGTATTTCTACCCGAGGCGGCAACAGTTTCTCTTTGTATGAGAAAGACAGCCCGCCGCTGGTCTTTACGCCTGCAGGGCGCGCCGAACTCTTCGCCTCGTCGGACCTGAAGAGCGCACAGGAACGCGGACCCGCATTGATCCAAAAGTCGGCCACCGATGGGACAGCATTCATCGCCACCTTCCAGGGTGGATCGGTCGTGAGAATGCAGTTGCTGAGGCTCAAGGGCGGAAGTTCCGTCGCCTCGCTCTTGCCGCGATAAATCCCGCAGCGCCCGAAAGCGCCACGACCGCGCACAAGATGATCCATCGATTGGCGCGCAGCGCCTCGCTAAGGGATTGGGAGAATTCGTCGATTGCAGCGCTCCTTTCGGCGCGCTCGCGCGACACGGCGGTCCAGGTGTCGAGGATTGCCTTGTCCAATTCCTCGCGTAACGCGACGATGCCCGGCGTCGCCTCCTCCGGCAGCCGCGCCAGGATACTCTCCACGCTCTCGACTAGTTCATCGAGTTGCTTGGATTTGTCCATCTCACCGGTTCAAACGCTGCTGGGGACGTTGGCGCCGCCCTCGTTCGCCCACGTGGAATGCGGGTCGCGTTGATCATTTGACTGCCCTCGCAGCTCATTCTGCCGGGCGTTGCGTTTCACTGCCACATAAATGCCTGCAATAGCCAAAATCAGTAGTGCTCGTCGAATCATTTTTGATCCCCGAATAGGTAAATCTTCCGTCAATACGGCGTGGGTCCTGCCATTGGGCTCCCGAGGCGGCGCTTCCACAAGACGGCCCCGGCGCGATGGGCCGTAAGCGCTCTCCTATGAGCGCGCTCTCGCGGCTCATTTGCCGCAGGATCAGCGCCTGAGGTAGCCTCTTAGGTTTGCTTACGGATACTTTCGATCAAGGAATAAACAATGCCCGCATTCTTTCGCCTTCTCCTTGCATCGATTGCCTGCTTTTGCTTGGGCGTGATGCCGCACGGCCACGCGGCAGGCGTCCCCGGCGCGTACTTGGACTCCAGCGGCCGCGACGATGCCCTCGCCGGCGGCGTCAAATTGATCACCATCCAAACACCCAAGGGTGCATTTCGCGTCTGGACCAAGCGCGTGGGCAATAATCCCAGCATCAAAGTGCTGTTGCTGCACGGCGGACCCGGAGCGACACACGAATATTTCGAAGCTTTTGACAGCTATTTGCCCAACGCCGGCATCGAGTATTACTACTACGATCAGCTCGGCTCCGCCTACAGCGACCAACCTGAAGATTCCTCGCTCTGGGACTTGCCCCGTTTCGTGGAAGAAGTGGAGCAGGTCCGCAAAGCGCTCAAGCTCGACAAGAATAACTTCTATCTTTACGGACAATCATGGGGCGGCATCCTGGCATTGGAGTACGCGCTCAAATACCAACAGAATATAAAGGGCCTCATCATTTCCAACATGGTTGCCAGCATTCCGGCCTACAACCGATACGCGGCCAGCGTGCTGATGCCCGCGATGGACCAGAAAGCCCTTGCCGAAATCAAAGACCTCGAAGCCAAGGGCCGGTACGAGGACCCTCGCTACGAAGAACTGCTGATGACCAATTTTTACGTCGACCATATTCTTCGCCTGCCGCCGGACCAGTGGCCCGATCCCGTGATGCGTGCCTTCAACAAGATCAACAAGAAAATTTACATTCCGATGCAAGGACCCAGCGAGATGGGCGCCAGCGGCAAACTCTTGAATTGGGATCGAAGCGCGGATCTGCCCAAAATTACCGTGCCTACGCTGTCCATCGGGGCGCGTTACGACACCATGGAACCGGCGCAGATGGAAAAGATGGCAAAAGACGTAAAACGGGGGCGCTATCTTTATTGTCCCAACGGCAGCCACCTTGCCCTCTACGATGACCAGCGAACTTACATGACTGGACTCATCCAGTTCATCCTCGACGTGAATGCCGGTCGCTTCTGAGCGCACCGACCTCCTGGATTCGCCTCGCACCCATCAAAACTGATACTGCAGCCGCGCACGAACGGTTCGCGGCACGCCGGAGTGCACGACATAGTCGGCGACGGGTATGGCCTCATTCTTCAACCGCGACACATAGTAGTACTCGATGTCGTCCCACTTTACATTCGCTAGATTGAAGACATCGATTGCAGCCAGCCACTTCGGCGCGCGAAAGCCAATTTGAACATCAACCGTGGTGTAGGCGCGGGCTTTAGCACTGTTATCCTCTACCAGCGGCGCCTCGCCAAAGTGGCGTGCGCGAAGCGCGCCGAACCAACCGGACTCGGGCTCGGCGGTTAAGCCGGCATCGATCACGTTGGTGGGACTATTCGGCACATAGCGCCCGACAATGCCAATCGCTCGGGTACAAGGTTGGCTCGCGGCGGCATCGCCGCAACCTAAATCATCGGGCTCTGCGGCTCGATCAAAGCGCGCACGGGTGAACGCGGCGTTGAGCTGCGCCGCCAGCCAGCTGTTAAAGTGATAGGTGTTGCCCCACTCAACGCCCGCACGCGTGGTGGCGCCGGCCGGGGACGTGACACCGGCATCGCCGCTAAACACCAATTCGGATTTCAACTTCAATTCGAAGATATCAAGACGCGTTTCCAGCTTGGGCACGATGCTGGTTTCCAAGCCCACTTCACCGCTGCTCGCTCGGGTCAAGGGCGTAACTGGGCGCACTGCGGCATTCTCGCCGCTGCGAGTCACTCCTCGGGCGTCGTTGCTGTGGTAACCGTCGCCCAAATTCAAAAAATAGCTGCTTTTCGCCCAAGGACCGAGTACTAACCCAAATTTAGGACTGAAAATAGCGGCCCGTTTATTGCCCGTTGCACAGCCTAAAGGATCGCTCGCCACGTTGCAGCTGTGATCCGCGTTGAGCATTTTGTCCTGCACGTCAAAGTTGAATTGATCCTGTCGCATTCCGATCGTAGTGCGCACATGCGGCAACCACTGCGTACTGGATTCCCCATACACGGCGCCGCTCGACTCCAACGCACCGGCATTTTGTCGCACGCCTAGAATGCGGCGTTCGAAGCTTGGGAAAATCCCGACCTCCTTGATGTCATCGATGCGCGCCTGAACGCCAACCAGATGGGTGGTCGGTGCTCCCAACCAAGAGGTGAACCAGCTCTTGGAGGCTTTGAAGCCGTAGACCACACGGTCATCGAGTTGCAGCATCTGATCGCCGGACATAGGATTTTTTAAGTAGTAGGTGAACGTCGACCACAAATCGAGCTTGTAACGCACCAGATAGGCCGACACTTGCACCTGATCTTCATCGGTGCGCCTGATGCGGCTGAAGGATAAGCTGTAGCGGCTGGAAATGCCCCCGTCTGTCGGATTTAAGCTGCCGTACCGGTCGATGACTCCGTCCAAGATCGCATGCTGCGGCACTTGATCCGTGGAGTTCCATTTACCCGAATAGGCCATCGCCGTGAGAGTAAAGTTATCGCGGTCATCTCCATGAAAATAGCGCAGCACACCGTTTAAGCGGTTGTAATCATCGGGCACGGCAAAGGGTCCGTCATTGTGATACGCCTCGCCCGCGCCGAGCACAGCCCCGCCCAACCAGCTCGTCGAGGCCATCAGAAGCCCGCGCCGATATCCATCCTGGCCGAATCCGAGCGTCGCGCTGTCGGGCACTTCGTTGAGCAGACTCACTCGTGCCGTGCCTGCGGTCGCGAAGTCGCCTTCATCGGCGTAGTAAGGTCCTTTTTTGTAGTGCAAATCGCCGGCGAGTTCCGGAATAACGAAATTGAAGTCCGAATAGCCCTGGCCGTGCGCGTGGGTGGGCATGTTGACCGGCATATCGTCAACCTCGAGGGCAAGATCCGTGCCGTGGTCCAGGTTAAAGGCACGCAAAAAATACTGATTGGCCTTTCCCTCCCCTGAGTGCTGCGTGACGATGAGGCCAGGAATGTTCTCCAGCACGCCCGCGGGCCGCAACAGCGGCTCACTGGCGATCTGCCCCTGGCCAATGTCGCCGGCGGAAGCGGCCATCATATTGCTGACACCGCTGGCCACCACCGTAACGGTCTCAAGCGCCGGCGGCGCGGCATCGGTGCTGTCGGCCGACTGAGCCGACAGGGATATGACCATCCATGTGGCGGCAGCCCCCACCGGCGCCGTACCCGCTCTTCGGCAACCCATGCATCCCCCAAAGCTATTGACGCCATAAGCTCTTCGCAGCACGGCGGCCGACAGATGCACCGCGTAAGGGATAATCTTAATACTTCTTACATCGTATGAAAAACGGTATGTTTCCGCTTACCGGTGAAGAGACGGGCCGGTGTGCGGCTTTGACGCTCAGCGCCTAGTTGTGCGGTTTGAGATGGCGGTGGGTCGACCCGCCATGCGTGTGGGGCTTGGTGAATTCGCCGCTGATCAAATTGAGCTGCCCATGCCTGACTCCCCGCTCGGCGATGATTTGGTCAGCGAATTGCTGTACCTGAGCGACCGGCCCCTTCAATATCACGGTCTCGATACATTCATCGTGGTCCAAGTGGGCGTGCATGGTCGAAATGGTCAGGGTGTGGTGCTCGTGCTGGATGGTCGCCAAGCGTTCAGATAATTCCCTTTCGTGGTGGTTGTACACGTAAGAGAGGGCCGCCACGCAGGCACCTTTGACATTGCCTCTCTGCTCGCTGGCCTGAAGGTGCGAGCGCAAGATGTCCCGCACCGCTTCGCTGCGCGTGGCGTAGCCCCGCTCTTTGATAAGGCCATCGAACGCCGCGGCCAGCTGCTCGTCGAGCGAAATGGTGAAGCGATCCATGAATTCCTCGCCAGGGTTAGGGTGAGTGCGCAGTGGTTGCCGCCGCCGCATTAATTTAAGCTATTTGAGCATTCAACTCGGTGCTATGTGAGCAGCGGCAGTTTTTTATCATCACAGTCCAAGACATAACCGCAGCAAGGCGCCGACTGGGGTGGCCCAACATCGCGGGCGCGACGATCCTCGCTGCAATCACGTTTCCGACATGCACTGAGGGTGCGGCCCTGCCGGCCCCCGATCGGCTGGAAGAAATAAAAGTCACCGCCGAGCGATTGGAGTTGCTGGGTGTCGCAAGCACCGCCAGCGAGGGTATCGTGATCAATGACGAACTGACCCTGACGCCTGCTTATCGCGTCGGCCAAATGCTCGAGACCGTCCCCGGCCTGCAGGTGACCAGTCACAGCGGCGAAGGCAAAGCCAACCAGTACTTGCTTCGCGGCTACAACCTCGACCATGGAACGGACCTGGCGGTCGCCGTGGACGGCATGCCCGTCAACGAGCCCACCCATGCGCACGGACAGGGCTACACCGACCTTAATTTTCTGATTCCCGAACTTGCTACTGATCTTAAGTATACCAAAGGCACCTATTACGCGGACCAAGGCGACTTCTCCTCCGTGGGTTCGATTCGCATCAACTACCTCAACCGGATCGACGACCAAGTCTCCGTCACCGGCGGCACCTTGGGGTACAGGCGTATTTTCGCGGGCGCATCGACGGATGCTGCCGATGGCGCGCTGCTCGGTGCATTGGAGCTGCAACACTATGACGGACCCTGGGTGTCCCCGGATGACTTGCACAAGCTCAATGCCGTCGTACGATACAGCCGCGGCGATGAAATCGACGGCTTCTCAGTTACCGCCATGACTTATCGGGGCACGTGGCATGCGACCACTGACCAACCGCAGCGGGCCCTCGATGAAGGGGTGATCAGCCGCTATGGCTCGCTCGATCCCTCGGATGGCGGCGAAGCGCAACGAACCAGCGTGACGGCGCACTACTTCAAGAATCTGAACGGCGGGCAAGTGCGCGCTCATGCTTACGCTTTCGATAATCAACTTTCGCTGTGGAACGACTTCACGCATTTTCTCATCGAGCCTGTCTTTGGCGATCAAGCTGCCCAGCAGGAGGGCCGCAATGCGGTCGGCGGGGGCTTCAGCTACCAGCATGCCGCGCCGATACTTGCACTGGAAAACACCGCGCTGGTCGGGGTTGAAACGCGCAATGATTTCATCGATGTCACACGTCTGCCCACGAAGCAACGACAGGTGATCCCGGCGGCGGCGGCTCCCGCCGATTTCCGCGAAGACGATCGCGTGCGATTGAACGCCTTGTCCGTTTATGCGCAATCCGCTACCCGTTGGAGCGATTGGCTACGCACCGTGCTTGGGGTTCGATACGACTCAATTTATGGCAATGACGCGGGCACCCATGCCGGAAATGCCAGCGGGGAGTTGCTCGCACCCAAGGTTAGTCTGATCGTCCGGCCGCTGGCTTCCACCGAACTGTACGTGAGCGCCGGACGCGGTTTTCACAGCGATGATCTGCGCGGTGTCACGGCCGCGCAAACGAGCGGCATTCCCGGCGCGCCGCTCATCGCTCGCCAGAGCGGTGCGGAGATGGGATTGCGTCAGCAGTTGACCCAAGCTTTCGCGCTGACGTTTGCGCTCTACACATTAAAAGCGCAGTCCGAAACCACCTATAATCCCGATGCGGGCATGGACTTTGCCGGGCCCGGTAGCCGGCGCCGGGGCTACGAGGTAAACGTCACGTATCAGCCGGCGCGGTGGCTCGAATTCTACGCCAGCTATTCCGGCGACCACGCCCGTTATACCGCTGACTACGATGACGGTACCGGTCATCCCGGCCGCTATCTCCCCAATGCTCCCGTCGCCACCGGATCTTTCACGGTATATGTGAAGGAGCTAGGCCCCTGGAGCGGCAGCGTGGGATATCGCTATTTGAGTGCCTATCCGCTTTCACCCGATAACGCGGTTCAGGGGCACGGCTACGGCGAATGGAGCGGCCATGCCCACTATGCCGTGGGGCGCGGCTGGAGTGCAGAGGCAGGCATTTTCAACATCAGCGGCAAAAAGGCCGACGCTGCGGAATTTTGGTACATAGATCGCTTGCGCGGTGAAACCGCAGCCGGCATCGCCGACATTCACACTCATCCTCTTGAACCCCGTACGGCGCGACTGACGATCGCTAAGCGCTTTTAGCCCCGGCAGCTTTGAGGGTAAGGATTTCTGACATTACTTTGCTCTCCTACACGATCGGTCTGATAGTGTTCCATCTACCCCATTACGCCGCTGCCGCGCCACCAGGGAATCGTGCCCGAACAGAAGCCACCCCCACACAAAAACTATCGGGAAGAGGCGGCGCGAATTAAAACTGTTGCGCTGCAATTGCACGCGAGCGCGCGAGCAATTGCTCCTTAGCGCTTCCATATACGACAAGCTCGCGGAGCTTTCCTATGTCAGCGATAAATGACAGTTTGTAGGACATGGCCACCAATCCAAATAGGAGCGCAAGCGTAGCGATGCGGCGCCGAATCGTGCACATTGAATTCGTTTAGAGACTAGGGAGCTGCGCAGTAAAGTGGGATCGACCGAACTCGATAAAACCCTTCAGACAAACGAGCACGTCGATCAAAAAACTGTGCGATCACTTGGATGAGCGCGAGAAGACCGGACAATCGATCACCGCCGAGGAAATCGCGGAAATAGCGTATCAACTAGACTATTACCTCGAGGATCTCGTCACGGCGGCGCGTAGCTCACCACCGGAAACATCGCCTAAGTAGCTTGGATTGCCCGCGCTCTTAGATCGAATTACTCACCGCGGCCGATGCGCTTTTCGGCACCGCTTTTCTTAAACTTTATTAATCGGAGTCAAATTGAAGCACGACATTCGCGAGGGCAGCACCCTAGAGCATGGCGCCATATGGGACGGCAAGGGTACCAATTTCACGCTCTTTTCGGCCTATGCGACCCGGGTGGAGCTGTGCTTGTTCGACTCGAGCGGACTGAAAGAAACTGAACGCCTCACCTTGCCCGAATACACCGACCAAACCTGGCACGGGTATGTTCCGGAACTTCATCCGGGTTCTTATTATGGATTCAGGGTGCATGGGCCGTACGAACCCTCCGCAGGGCATCGCTTCAATCCCAATAAGTTGGTGCTCGACCCCTATGCGCGAGCGCACGTCGGGGAAATCAAGTGGTCCCCCGAGGTCTTCGGTTACACCCTCGGGGACAAAGGCGATGACCTATCCTTCGATGAGCGCGATAGCGCCCCCTTCGTACCCAAGTGTGTCATCGTCGATCCGAACTTCGATTGGCATGGCCAACCACGCTCCCGAGGCCTTCCATGGGACGATACGATTATTTACGAAGCCCACGTCAAGGGCTTTACCAAGCGCCACCCTGCGGTGCCGGCCTCACAGCAAGGTACCTACAAAGGCCTTGCGACGCGAGAAGTCATCGCCTACGTCAAATCGTTAGGCATCACGGCCATCGAATTATTGCCCATCCATACCTTCGTCAATGACAGCTACCTCATTGAGAAGGGCCTTGCCAATTATTGGGGATACAACAGCATTGGGTTCTTCGCTCCCGATCCGCGCTACGCCTCGGAGCCGGAACAGTCATTGCGTGAGTTCAAGGAAATGGTGGCGCGTTTCCACGATGCAGGGCTCGAGGTGCTGATGGATGTGGTCTACAACCACACGGCTGAGGGTAATGAACTGGGGCCGACTCTCTCGTTCAAAGGCATCGACAATGCCTCGTACTACCGACTGATGCCCTCCGACAAGCGTTACTACATCAATGATACGGGCACCGGTAACACGCTGAACCTATCCCACCCGGCGGTCATTCAAATGGTGACCGACAGCCTGCGCTATTGGGTGAACGAATTGCATGTTGATGGTTTTCGATTCGATCTGGGCACCATTCTGGCCCGCGAGCCGGATGGCTTCGATAACCAAAGCGGCTTCTTAAAAGCCTGCAACCAGGATCCGGTGCTGCGCACGGTGAAACTGATTGCCGAACCGTGGGACGTCGGCCCGGGCGGTTATCAAGTCGGCGGCTTCCCGCCCGGCTGGGCTGAGTGGAACGATCGCTATCGCGACACGGTTCGAGACTTCTGGAAAGGCAACGCATCGGTCCGCGATCTTGCGCCACGACTTTGCGGATCCGGGGATGTGTTCAATCACCTGGGACGCCGGCCTTGGGCGTGCGTCAATTTCATCAGCGCCCACGATGGATTCACCTTGAATGACCTGGTCACCTACAACGACAAGCATAACGCGGCCAATGGCGAGGACAATAAAGACGGCAGCAACGACAACCGCTCTTGGAATTGCGGTGTCGAGGGCCCTACCGAAGATCCGGAAATAAATTTGCTGCGTGCACGCCAAATGCGAAATATGCTGGCCACGCTGCTTTTTTCCCAAGGTACGCCGATGCTGCTGGCAGGGGATGAGTTCGGTCGCTCTCAGCAGGGCAATAACAATGCCTATGCGCAAGACAACGAAATTAGCTGGCTCAGCTGGGACTTTGGCGAGCGAGGGGAATCCTTGCTCGAGTTCGTCCAAACGCTGTGCGCCTTGCGGCATCGTTACCCGATATTACGCCGCAATCGGTTTTTGACCGGAACGTATGATGAGGAACTCGAGGTCAAGGACGTGACCTGGATCAATGCGACCGGCGCCGAGATGCAACAGGCGGATTGGGATAATGCGCACACGCGATGTTTCGGAATGTTGATAGACGGTCGGGCGCGCCCGACCGGAATTCGCCAGCGCGGGGCCGAAGCGACGTTATTGATCATCATGAATGCGCATCACGACTTCGTCGAGTTCACTCTTCCCCCGACTCCTGGGCAGGGTGAGTGGACTCTGGTGCTGGACACCAATCTGGCGACGCAATCCCGTGATTACCGTGCCGCGGCAGGCGATGTTTATGGCGTTACGGCGCGGTCGCTGCTGATGTTCGCCCTGCGCTAAACGGCGCTGTGGGACGCTTCTCACAGTGCTTCACCGCTCTGTTCTGGCAGTAACGGCGGGGCTCGCGCATATGATCGAGGTGCTCAAGGTCTTCGCGGCCCCATTCAAGGTCCCTGCGGGACTGCGATTCCATATCACCAAACGAGGATTGCGATTATGCCGACCAAGTCAACGGGCTCAACTGCGGATGCCAAATCACGCGATGCGATTACCATGCTCATGGCAGATCATAAAAAAGTTAAGAAACTATTTTCAGATTTCGACAAGCTGAAGGGAAGCGGCAGCGACGAAGAAAAAAGCGCGGTTGTAGAGCAAATATGTCAGGAGCTCACAATTCACGCCGAACTTGAGGAAGAAATTTTCTACCCCGCGGTTCGCGAGGCGGTTGATGACGGCGATCTGATGGACGAGGCCCTGGTAGAGCATGCGGGCGCCAAAGTCCTGATCGCGCAACTGCAAGACATGGATCCGGAAGATGACTTGTACGATGCCAAAGTTACGGTGCTCGGGGAACAGATAAATCATCACGTTGAAGAAGAAGAAGGCGAGATGTTCCCGCAAGCAAAAAAGGCGGGGGTTGATACTCCGGATCTGGCCGAGCAGATGCTTCAGCGCAAGACGGCGCTTCTTCAGGAAATGGGTATTAACGACGGGGAATCTGAAGAGGGCAGAAAAGAGGCCGGATCGACTGGAAATAAGGGGAGTCGCAAAAAGGCGGGCGCCGGAAAGGCATAGTCACTGGAAAAGGCTCCTTCCCGGCAACGCCGGGAAGGAGCGTGTGGCTTGCCGCCGATGCTAGCCTTCGAGTGCGACCTTGATTCGCTTGAGCTGTGCCTTAGGCTGCTTGGGGATCACGATTTGCAACACCCCATGCTTCCCCGCGGCTTGAACCGCATTTGAATCAGCCGTTTCAGGCAAGGCAAAGCGGCGGTGAAAGCGGCCCACCGCTCGTTCTGAGCGCTCGCGTTGCACGTTGCTCACACCGCGGTCTTTGTCCCGGGTCCCCGCCACGGACAAAATTCCGTGCTCAAGCGTGATATCGACCGCGCTTGGATCAACCCCCGGAATGTCTATCTTCAGCACGAACCGATCTTCATATTCTTCGACGTCCGCCTGAGGTATCCAATCGGCTGTCGCCGCAGAACTGGCGTTGGCGGTCGCTCCTTCGCCATCGAAATATTGGTTCAAATGCTTTTGCAGTTCGCTGAGCACCGACCAGGGTTCATTACGCGTGTTCATGATTACCTGCCTCTTTGGAAAATGAACGAACTTCCGACCAGGCCGCTATAAGGCGCAGCAATTCATTTTCAAGGGGGTGAAGCGTTGAATCGTCGCGGCCATTGGGTGCTGTGTTCAGCGCCTTGATGCACTGCACCTCACTTCAAGTACGCTCTAATGAAAAACAGCAGCGTGATGCCCACGGATAGGCCGAGGGTCGCCACTCGCACGATCCTGGCGGGTGCGCGCCGGCCAAGGTGCGAGCCTAAGAATCCGCCTATTAAGGCGCCGACCAAAATCGCCAGCGCCGGGTGCCATGCAACCGATCGAGCCGCAGTGAAAATGATGACTGCCACGGCATTGGCGGCGCAGACCAGGAAGGTGCGCGGCGCGTTGAAGCTCTTTAGCGTGCGGTCGGCGATCAAGCTCCACACCGCCATCATCATGATTCCCACCCCGCCGCCAAAATACCCGCCATAGACGCCGAGTCCGAATTGCACCGCAATGACCAGCGCCACGCTGAGCGGCCAACGATGCCGCAACCACTCGCCTAGGTGTCGCCCAAAAGCGAGGGCGCCCGTGGCCACCGCCAACAGCCAGGGTAAAATGACGTCGAACGTGCTGCTGGGCGTGCGCAACAACAACAGCGCGCCGATCGCGCCGCCGACGAAGGTCGCCATGCCCAAACTTCGCAATGCCACAGGCCCAATTGGCCCGAGTCCATCGCGATAGGTCCAGGCACTGGTGATCTGCCCCGGGAAAAGCGCCACCGCGCTGGTGGTGTTCGCAGTCACCGAAGGCACGCCGCAGGCAATTAGGGCGGGCAGCGTCACAAACGAGCCGCCGCCCACGAGCGCGTTCATTGCCCCAGCAAGCGCTCCCGCACTTGCCAGTAAAAATGGCGGACTCAAAACGCGCCCGCGGCCCGGCCCACGCGCACAGCGCAATGGATAATCATTTATTGAAGATTCCTGACAATGTCCTGCGGTCGCGGTTAGTCTAGCAATATCGTGACCGAAGTCGTGTTGCTATCCGTCATCACCTGCCCCGCGTGCGGCTTCGCGCGCGAGGAGACCATGCCTACGAATGCCTGCCAATATTTTTATGACTGCAGCCACTGTAAGACGCTGCTTCGTCCCAACAGCGGCGATTGTTGCGTGTTTTGTTCTTATGGCAGCATCGCGTGCCCACCAATCCAAGAGCAGCGCGGCTGCTGGCGTCAGTAACTGAAGAGCTATCGATGTCCGAGGCCATGTCTTTTGATCTACGGGAGCTTCACGATGCCGCGCAACTGGTTTACCGAGTCATGCCCGCAACGCCGTTGTATCCTTGGCCGAAGCTTAAAATTCGCGCCGGCTGCAAAGTGCAAGTGAAGCACGAGAATCACACGCCCGCGGGCGCATTCAAAGTCCGCGGCGGCATCGTGTATTTGCACCGCTTGAGCACAAACGCGCCGGGAACTTCGGGCGTTATATCCGCAACTCGCGGCAACCACGGTCAATCCATCGCTTTCGCGGCCGCCCGCGCCGGCCTTCCCGCCACCATCTATGTGCCGTTCGGCAACTCTCCCGATCAAAATTCGGCCATCGCCGGATTTGGAGCCAAGCTGGTCGAATTCGGGCGCGACTTCGACGAGGCCAGACACGAAGCTTTTCGCGTCGGCGCCATCCAAGGCTGGCATTTCATCCCGTCTTTTCATCGCGATCTCATCGCCGGTGTCGCCAGCTACGCGCTGGAGTTGTTTCGCGACGGCGGTGAGCTGGATGCCGTTTATGTGGGAGTCGGCATGGGCTCCGGCATCTGCGGGTTGATTATCGCGCGCGATTTGCTGGGCTTGAAGACCGACATCATCGGCGTCGGTCCCATCAATGCGCCGGCAATCGCGGAATCCTTTGCCGCCGGTCGGGCACTCAAGTCAGCCTCCTCCAACACCTTTGCGGATGGGCTGGCCACACGCGAACCGAGCGAGCAGGCCATCGCGATCATCTGCCGCGGGATTTCCCGTTTCGTGCAGGTCAGCGAGGACGAAATCGCCGAAGCGATGAGGATTTATTTCGACGACACACACCAGATCGCGGAAGGCGCCGGCGCCGCCCCGCTCGCCGCCCTGCTCAAGGACCGCCAGCTCATGTCAGGAAAAAACGTCGCGGTGATCTTGAGCGGCGGCAATATCGAACGATCCCGCTTCTTAAAGGTTCTGCGCGGCGAGACGCCAAGCGCCTGATTCGAAGCTACCAGCCGGAAGATTCTAAATGCCGGGACCGGGGCTTCTCATAGCGGGCCAGCTGCACGGGGTTCTGCGGTGCGTTGATAGCGCCTAAATTATCGCCGGCGGCAGCGCCCAACTTCACGGTGCCGTCGGCTTGCGGCACGGTGATCGGAGCCACTTCGACTTTCGCGACACCCTGCCGTTTGCTCAAGCCGATTTGTTGCGCGGTGGCAGGCGTCAAATCAACGATGCGTCCGCCCACATAGGGTCCACGATCTTCTATGGTGACGACCGCGCTACGCCCGGTCTCGAGGTTGGTCACCTTGGCCGTGGTCCCGAGCGGTAATGTCTTGCTGGCAGCGCTGTGGTTCTGAGGATTCATTTTATTGCCGTCGGCCATTTTCCTCCCCACGAACATGCCCGCGTAAAAGGAGGCGTTGCCGATGCGCGATTTCCCCGAGTGATCTAGCTGCGGCTTGCCCTTGTAATTGGCTGTGTCGCTTACCTCGGCGCGTGCAGTAGGGGGTGCACCTTGAGAACGTATCCCCAAGCTCGCAGTTTCAAGGAGCGTCGCTGCGACAATCATCGCCAGACTGCCCCATCTTAATTTCAACGTCATGGCCGAACCCTTTAACTCGGTAACATGGGTTCATGATGGATGAGGGTGCCCCGGAAGGCATTGGAACAGGGTCGCTTTTCCCTGTAAGACGATGAGCCTCGGCCATCAGGCCGAGCCCCGGTAAGCGGATTTGGGTAAAAAGAATTATGCTGCAGCGCGGGCGGGTGAGAACCCGTACGACTCCATGGAGAGCACGCCGTAGGACATTCCGCCGTCGAGGACCTCCACGGCATCCTCGCCGCCGCTCGCGCCCACCGCAACCAGCAGCGGCAGAAAATGTTCCTCGCTGGGGTGCGCGCGCTGCGCATGCGGCGCGCGGCGGCGGTAGTCCACCAGGGCCGCCCTGTCCTTCTCCTGCACCTGCTTTCGCACCCAGTCGGTAAATTCATGGGCATACCGGGTAAGGGTCGGGTCGGACACGCCAATCTCGCGCAGATTATGCGTCAGGCTGCCGGAACCCATAATCATGGCACCTCGTTCACGCAGCGGCGCGAGCGCCGTTCCTAAACGAAGTGCAGCGGCGGCGTTGAAATCAAAGGGCAGGGAAACTTGGAGTACGGGCGTGTCGGCCTTCGGCCGCAAGTACAACATCGGCACCCACACTCCATGGTCGAAACCTCGGCTCTCCTCGAAAGAGGTTTTGAGGCCCGCCGCCTCGAGGAGTCTGCGGGTCTCGGTGGCCAGCGCCGGGTCCCCGGGCGCAGGGTACTGGATGCGGTACAGGGCCGGCGGAAATCCGCCGAAATCGTGAAGGGTTTCAGGTTTGGCTATGCGCATCACTTGCACGCCCGAGGTTTGCCAGTGCGCGGACACCACCACCACAGCGGCAAGGTTCGCGAAACGTGCACCGAATTGCGTGAGTTTTCCTCCCAGCACTCCCGGCTCGACCGCGAAAGTCGGGGCGCCATGCGATACGAACAGGGCCGGCGCCTGTGCCTGCGTCATAAAAACTCCCGTTCGGCATCTTTGAGCGCCTGCGCTATGCGTGCCGCCCACTGAGCCTGCCCCACCTCGTCGGTCACCAGGTCCTGGCGGATTTCAATCTCCACATAGGGTAAGGAGCGCGCCTCCGCATGATGCGGCACCGTGTAATCGGTCTCGTCGCTGACGAAGTACGGTTCGTTGTCCGCAATGACCAAGCTGGGATCCCGCCGCAGCGTATCGAGCATCAATCCCGCAAATCGTCGATCGCGGTTATAGAGCACCGCCGCGTGCATACCTCGGCAAACGCCGTGGTACACATCGGTCATGGTGTGTTGTGCCACCAGAATGGTGGTTCGACCCGCCGCCTGTCGGTCATCGAGTAGCTTGGCAATTCGGCCGTGATAAGGCTCGAAGATTTCAGCGCGCCGAGCGGCGATATCGAGCGAACTCAAGTTGCGGTTGCCGGGGATTTCGCTGGTTTCGCTGATGAGCGGAATCGAGCTCGGCACACTGGGATCACGGTTGCAGTCGATCACCAGCCGGGAATAGTTTTGCGCCACCATGGGGGCGCCGAGCGCGGCCGCCGCCCGCCGCGCCACCTCGAGCGCGCCTATGTCCCACGCGATGTGCCGCCGCAATTCCGCTGGGGGCAATCCCAAATTAACGAGAGCACGAGGAATGCGCGAGCCGGCGTGATCCACCACAATCACGAAATTGCTCGAGCCCTGGGCGTGAATCTCGAGAAACGCCGGCGGTTCATCGGCGGCCAGCACCGTCACTGTTCAGTCTCCTGGCGCTTGAGTTCTGTTTCGAATGCCTGCCGGCGTTCCGCGACCGCCGCTTTAAACCCCAGCGGGTCGATCCATACATCCTCTGCGGCACCCGGCTTTATCCGCTGCAATTTTTCCAGCATGCCGAAATAGCCGCCGTGCGCGCCCAGAAAGATATCGCACTTCATGCCCTTAAGCATCGCGAAGGTGCGCTTATAGTCTGCGGCGATTCTGGGATACGAAGCCGGTTGCCCGGCACGGTCGACTAGGCGCCAGCCCGGATTGACATTCCAGCTGCCGACGATGACGACGTTTAAGCGTCGGCCGGCCTGCATCATTTGCAGGTCCAAGTGGTGCAACTCCGCGTGTGTCCGGCGCTCTTGTGCGCAGTCAGCAAGGCCCCCCCGAGCTTCACTTCGTCGCCATCATGCAACACGCGATCCACCCGTGCGGCCGTGTAGCGATGCTCCGCCCCGTAGGCGAAATCCGTGACGCCGCCGCTTTCCACCACGGAAACATCTCCCTCCATCACCATGTACTTGGCGCCGGTTTCCTTGATGATCTCTGCGCTGCCTGAATCATGATCCCAGTGGGCATGACTGATCAGGAGAATTTTGATGTCCTTGAATTTGAAGCCCAGTTGCTCGACGCTTGAGCGGATGAGAGGCGTGGAACCCTCGAGGTTCGAATTGATCAGGATGTCCCCTTGCGGCGTGACAATGAGATAAGACGCCAGGTCCTTGCCACCCACGTAGTAGAGGTTGTCCGCGATGCGAAACGGCGCAATCGGCGTAGTCCAATCGGGGTTCTGCTGAGCCTGCAGCGTCGGCGCAATCAAGACCAGCGATGCCAGCATCATCGCTTGACGAAGGTCAGCGCCGGCCTTGCCGATTGCCGCTGTTAACATCCTGCTTACTCTTGAAGATAAGGGGCAGACAAGGATACCGCGCTAAAACGAACCGGGCACGTGCTACGCTAACCCGTGTGAAAATCTTCAATTCAATCCACCTCGCGACTTGGGCACCCTTCCTTGTTCTACTCTGTGGCGCAGGCCTGCCCTCGGCGAATGCGACCACGTACACGCTCGCGAAATCCGACGACAGCGTGGTCGGACAAGACCAGACCGTCAAAACTGTGTATGAAGACACCCTCTACGATCTGGCGAGAAAGTACAGCTTAGGGTCCGAGGAGATCATCCGCGTCAATCCGGGCGTCGATCCCTGGTTGCCCGGCGCAGACAAGGATCTCGTGGTTCCCGGCAGGCACATCTTGCCGCCCGGCCCGCACGAAGGAATCGTCGTCAACCTTCCCGAGCATCGCCTCTACTATTACCCGAAGCCGAAGCGCGATGCGCCGATCGAAGTAATCACCTATCCCGTCAGCATCGGCAAGATGGATTGGCGCACGCCGCTTGGGCTCACGCGGGTGATCCAAAAGGAAAGAAACCCAACCTGGTTTCCTCCAGAATCTGTGCGCAAAGAGCACGCCGAGGCAGGCGATCCGCTGCCGCCCAAGGTGGGGCCAGGTCCCGACAATCCTCTCGGGGCATATGCCATGCGCCTGGCCGCCGGCAACGGCACTTATCTGATCCACGGCACCAATAACCCCATCGCAGTCGGACTGGCCGTCACCCACGGCTGCGTACGCATGTACCCGAGCGATGTCGAGGCTATCTTCCCGCTGATTCCGGTAGGCACGCCGGTGCGCCTGATCAACGTGCCGGTCAAAGTGGCCTGGGTCGAGGGAGAACTGTTGCTCGAGGCGCATCCGCCGGTGGACGCGCAAGGCCAGAGCTTCGAGCCTGACATCGATCAATTTTCCGATCTGCTTAAATCCGCGGTGGGCAATAGTACTGTCGCCATTCACTGGGACTACGCCCGCGAGGTATTGCAAAAGGC